>DATAGN010000251.1:0-3585 GCA_036263715.1 Ramlibacter sp. | reverse complement strand
ACCGGGACGCGGTGTCGCTAGACTGTTCGCGGCATGAACACAGCCCAAGCGATTCGCAACGCGGTGGCCGAGGTGGAGCGGCTGCGGCAGGAAAGCCGCGCCGTCCCGGAGATCGCCGTGGCCGTGGCCCGCGTGAAGCGTTTCCAGGCGCGGCGCTTCGCCGGGACGTATGCGGACCTGCTCGCTTCGGGGCCGTATTCCGCGGCCGCGAGATTCTTCCTGGAGGAGCTGTACAGCGATCGCGATTATGCCGAGCGCGACGCGCAGTTCGTCCGCATCGCCGCAGCGGTGGAGAAGCTGTTCCCGCGCGATGTTGCCGAGACGGCCGTAGGCCTGGCGCGCCTGCACGCATTGACCGAGTCGCTGGACCACGCCATGGCGCGGACCTTCGCCCTCGACGCGCCGGACGACGTCACCGGCTACGTGCACGCGTGGAAGGCCGTCGGGCGGCCGCAGGACCGGCAGCGGCAGCTGGAGACCGTCGTCGCCATCGGCGCGGAGCTTGCGCGGCTGACCCGCCTGCCGGGTTTGCGCATGATGTTGCGGATGATGCGCGGCCCCGCTTCTGCGGCCGGAATGAGCTCGCTGCAGCGCTTCCTGGAAACCGGCTTCGACACTTTCAGCACCGTCACCAAGGTACGCGGAGGCGTTGAGCATTTCCTGTCCACCATCCGCGAACGCGAGCAGCACCTGATGGAACTTCTGTTCACGGCCGACGCTGTCGCGTGCGAGACCGAGCTGCTGCGCATCCTAGGACAAGCCCGCTAGCTCACAGGTGCCTGCGCTTCGCACAATCGCGGCAAGGAGCGCCGCATGCAAGACAAGCCCTGGTTGAAGAGTTATCCCGCGGGGGTGCCGCACGACGTGGATCCCGCGCAGTACACGTCGCTGACGCAGCTGCTGGAGGAAGCCTTCCGCAAGCACGCACACCGCCCTTTCAGCGTCTGCATGGAACGCTGGATGTCCTATCGCCAGCTGGATGAACTGTCGAAGTCGCTGGGCGCGTGGCTGCAGTCGCGCGGGCTGGAGCCCGGCGCGCGCGTGGCCATCATGATCCCGAACGTGCCGCAGTTTCCGGTGGTGATGGCGGCGGTGCTGCGCGCGGGCTACACCTGCGTGAACGTCAATCCGCTGTACACGGCGCGCGAGCTGGAGCATCAACTCCAGGACTCCGGGGCCGAGGCCATCGTGCTGCTGGAGAACTTCTGCCACACGCTGGAGGAGGTACTGGGTTCGACGCGGGTGAAGCATGTCGTCGTGACCGGCCTTGGCGACCTGCTGGGCGGCATCTACGGCCAGTGGATCACGTTCGCGGTGCGGCACGTGGCGCGGATGGTGCCGGCCTTCCGGCTGCCGCTGACCGAAGGCCGCACGGTGACGACGTTCACCGATGCCTTGCGTGAAGGGGCGCGCCTGACCTTGCGGCCGGCCCCGCAGACGCTGGATTCGATCGCCTTCCTGCAGTACACCGGCGGAACCACCGGGCTGTCGAAGGGCGCCGTGCTCACGCACCGCAACGTCGTCGCGGCGATCCTGCAGGCCGAGGCCTGGTTCACCCCGGCCCTGCAGCGCGTGGGCGACGTCACGCGCGTCAACGGCATCGCGGCGCTGCCCCTGTATCACATCTTCGCGCTGACGCTGTGCCTGGGCGCCATGCGCTGGGGCTCGCACATGACGCTGATTCCCAATCCGCGGGACATCGGAAAGTTCGTCGACGTGCTGAAGAGGCGTCCCTTCCACATGATGCCGGCGGTGAATACGCTGTTCAACGCACTGCTGCAGCACCCGCAGTTCCGCACGCTGGATTTCTCCCAGCTGGTGGTGTCGCAGGCGGGCGGCATGGCGGCGTCGGAAGGAACGGCCCGCGCCTGGCGGCAGCTGACCGGCTGCGTCATGGTCGAAGGCTGGGGCATGAGCGAGACGTGCGCGATCGGCACCAACAACCCGCTGGATTCAGCCGATTTCTCGGGAACGATCGGCCTGCCCCTGCCCGGCATCGACATTGCCATCAAGGACGACGAGGGCCGCTCGCTGCCGATCGGCGAAACGGGAGAGATCTGTATCCGCGGCCCCAACGTGACGCCCGGCTACTACGAGAAGCCGGAAGAGAACGCGAAGGCTTTCACCGCGGACGGCTACCTTCGCACGGGCGACATCGGATCGATGGACGAGCGCGGCTACACGCGGATCGTGGATCGCAAGAAGGACATGATCCTGGTGAGCGGCTTCAACGTGTACCCGAACGAGCTGGAGAACGTGATCTCGCTGTGCCCGGGCGTGGTGGAGTGCGCCGCCATCGGCGTGCCGGACGAGAAGCAGGGCGAGGCGATCAAGGTGTTCGTGGTCAAGAGCGATCCGGCACTGACGGAAGAAGACCTGGCGAGCCACTGCCGCCAGAACCTGACCGGCTACAAGATGCCGAAGTACATCGAGTTTCGCGACGAGCTCCCGAAGTCGAACGTGGGAAAGATCCTGCGCCGGGAGCTGCGTGCCGCGCGTTAAGCTGCGCGGATGAGGTCCGATCCGTCCCTTCCCGCCGGCGTGGTCATGCTCGAGCGCGGCTGGTTGTCGTCGAACATGGTGGTGTTGGTGGGTGAGTCGCAGGCCGCCGTTGTGGATACCGGCTATTGGACCCACTCGCAGCAGACGCTGGACCTGGTGCAACGCAGCCTGGGCGGACGTGCACTGGACGTCATCGTCAATACGCATCTCCACAGCGACCATTGCGGCGGCAATGCGGCCTTGCAAGCTCGGTACCAGCGCGCGCGCACTTTGATCCCGCCGGGACAGGCAGCCGCCGTTCGCCGCTGGGACGAGCAGGTGCTGACGTATGGGGCGACCGGACAACACTGCCCACGTTTTCGCGCGGACGCAACGCTGGAAGTCGGCGGCGTGCTGAACGTCGGCGGGCTCGACTGGGAAGTCCATGCCGCTCCGGGGCACGACCCGCATTCGGTGGTGCTGTTCGAGCCCGCTTCCCGCACCCTGATCTCGGCGGACGCCTTGTGGGAGAACGGGTTCGGCGTGGTTTTCCAGGAGCTCGAGGGCGACCGCGCGTTCGAAGAGGTGGAGGCGACGCTTGCCGTCATCGAGCGACTGCGCCCGGTCGCCGTCATTCCGGGGCACGGGAGCGTGTTCGGAGGCGTGGAAGGGGCCTTGTCGCGCGCGCGTGGTCGCCTGGCGGCTTACCGCTCCGATCCGGTGCGTCACGCGACGCACGCGGCCAAGGTGCTGTTGAAATTCAAGCTGCTGGAGGTGCAGTCGCAGCCGGCGGATCAATTCCTCGCATGGGCGGAGCAGACGCCGTATTTCCGGATCGTCCGCGATCGCTTTTTCCCGGGGAAGGACCTGCGGGATTGGGCGGAGATGCTGGTCGGGGATCTTGCCCGGGCCGGGGCTGCGCGCCTGGACGACGGCGTGATCCTCAACGCCTGAAAGCTGGCAGGTCGCCGCAGCGACTTCGCCGTTAGGAGCCGCATCAGCGTTTTGCACGCTCGCTAAAAAGGGCTGGCACAAAACAAAAGGCCCGGCATTTCTGCCGGGCCTTCGTCGCTATATCAGCCTGACGATGTCCTACTTTCACAC
>DATAGN010000250.1:0-1965 GCA_036263715.1 Ramlibacter sp. | reverse complement strand
CGGCACGCCCACTTCGGTCATCGCCGTGGGCTCCGTGTTCTCCGCGCTCGAGGTCGTGCCGCTCACGCTGATCGGCCTGGAAGCGCTGCAGACCTGGAGGCGTTCGCAAGCCACGCCGTGGCTCGCCGCGTACAAGTGGCCCGTGCTGTGCTTCGTCGCGGTGGGCTTCTGGAACACCGTGGGCGCCGGCCTCCTGGGCTTCGCCATCAACCCGCCGGCTTCGCTGTACTACGTGCAGGGCCTGAACATGACGGCGGCCCACGGGCACGGTGCGCTGTTCGGTGTCTACGGCATGCTGGGCATCGGCCTGATGCTGTTCTGCCTGCGCAACCTGTACCCGCGCAGCCAGCACGCCGACGCGCTGCTCAAGCCCGCCTACTGGGGCCTGAACGCCGGCCTCGCGATGATGGTGTTCATGTCGCTGCTGCCCGCGGGCATCTACCAGGCGTACGGCGCCATCACCAAGGGCCTGTGGTACGCCCGCTCGGCCGAGGTGATCCACTCGCCGGTGATGGAAGCCTTCGTGTGGCTGCGCGTGCCCGGTGACGTGGTGTTCGCCATCGGTGCGGCTTTCCTCGCGCTCTACACCCTGCGCCTGCTGCGCACGGGCAGGCAACCGGAGCGGCTGCCACAGGGGGCGACGGCGCCCGCCGGCCGCTAAGCCATCGGAAGGCCGGCACCCGCCGGCCTTTTTTCATTGCGAGCGATCCCATCATGAAACTGCAACCGGAGGGCCGCCTGAACGGGACCCTTCTTCGCCACGGCGAAGCCGAGCCCGCGCTAGCGCGTGGCTTCGCCCTTTGGCAACTGGGCTTTCGCCCCTTCTACCTGCTGGCCAGCAGCTTCGCGACGCTGTCCATCCTGCTGTGGGCGCTGCAGTTCAGCGGGCACCTGCAGGCGCCCTTGCTGCGAGGACCGCTGTGGCACGCGCACGAGATGCTGTTCGGCTTCACCCTGGCGGTGGTGGTCGGCTTCCTGTTCACCGCGGGCCGCAACTGGACGGGCCTGCCGACGCCCACAGGCACGAAGCTTGCTGCCCTGGCGGCCTTGTGGCTTGCCGCGCGCGTGCTGGTGCTCACGCCCTGGGGATGGGCCTCGGCGCTGGCGAATGCGGCGTTTCCGCTCGCCGCCGCCTTGGCGCTGGCGGTGCCCTTCTGGCGCGCGGGCAACACGCGCAACTACTTCTTCATCGGGCTGCTGCTGGTGCTTTCGCTCGCATCCCTCGGCGTGCACCTGTCAGCGATGGACGTGATCGCCCTGCCCGCCTGGGTCGGGCTGCAGGTCGCGCTGGACGTGATGCTGTTCATCCTGTGCGTGATGGGCGGCCGCGTGATCCCGATGTTCACCAACAACGGCGTGCCGGGGGCGAATGCGCAGCGGCATGCGGCGGTCGAAAAGCTGGCGCTGGCCAGCGTGCTGTTGCTGTTGGCGGCGGACCTGCTGGACCTGCCCGTGGCGGCAGGGAGCCTCGCGGCAGCGGCGGCGCTCGCGCACCTGGCGCGCTGGCTGCTGTGGAAGCCCTGGCGCACGCTGCGCGCGCCTGTCGTGGGGGTGCTGCATCTCGCCTATGCGTGGATTCCGCTGCACCTGGCCTTGCGCGCCGCCGCGGCTGCGGGTTGGGTCGCGTCGTCGCCAGCGGTGCATGCCCTGACCGTCGGCGCGATCGGCGGGCTGGTGATCGGGATGATGACGCGCACGGCGCGTGGGCATACGGGGCGCCTGTTGCGGGCGGACCGGTGGGACGTCGCGTGCTATGCCCTCGTCGCCCTGGCTGCGTTCGTGCGGGTGTTCCTGCCGCTGCTGGCGCCTGCGCTCCTGCTGCAGGGGGTGCTGGCGTCGGCGCTGCTCTGGTCGGCGGGGTTCGGGCTGTACACGGTGCGGTACTGGAACGTGCTGACGCGGGCGCGCGTCGATGGGCGGCCGGGATGAGCGTGCGATGTGTGTCGGGGTGCGCTTCGCGCAACC
>DATAGN010000249.1:0-2927 GCA_036263715.1 Ramlibacter sp. | reverse complement strand
ACCCGCGCGCGATCGCCTCCAGCTCCCGCGCCAGCGGCGCCACCAGCGCGGTGCCGTCGGCGGCGCTGCGCGCCTGCTGCCAGAGCGTGCCCAGCTCCACGCGGCGCGCCTCGACGGCCGCCACCACCTCGCTGCGCCACGCGGCCGCGTCGCCTTCGCGCAGGCTGCGATGCGCGACCGACAGGTACGCGAGCAGCAGGCTTTCGCTGAAGTTCTGCAGCAGCTCGTCGCCGACCTGCACCTGCGGCTGCCCCGCGGTCGAGCCCCGGTTCTTCCACAAGGCCGCGACGTAGGCCGTGCCGCCGCCGATCACCGCGCCGAGCGCCGTGGCCGCCCCCAGCGTCAGGCCTCCGGTGATCAGGTCGATGCCGGCACCCATCGCAGCGCCCGTGGCGGCGCCGGCCATGCCCGCCTGTGGCGAGTCGACCGTGCCCTGCTCCGTGAAGCCTTCCTCGAGGCGCGCCGACGGCGTCGGCGCCACCGGCGTGCCGGTGCGGTGCAGCTGCACCAGCGCTGACACGGTGTCGGCTTCGCCCTGCCGCAACCTTTGCAGCAGCGCGCCGCGCGCGCCCTCGCGCGCCCGCTGGCTCGCATCGCGTTCGGCCGGGTCCACCAGGTGGCGCAGGCGCACCGGCGGCGTGCCCACCTCCTCGCTGTCGCGTGCCGCGCGCACGAGCTCGCCCGCGAGCAGCCGCATGGCCTCGCCGAAGCGGGCGGCGTTGCGGTCCTTCCAGGTGGCGGCGAGCCGGTCGAAACCGGCTCGCTTGCCATTGCCGATGTGGGCCGCCATCGCATCGAGCAGCACCGGATCGCACATCCAGTGCGCCGTGGTGCGGGACAGGGGCAGCACATCGGCGGCGACGCCCAGCCGCTGCACTGCCGCGCGGAACTCCTCGTCCGCCTCCGGCACGAGCACGACGGCGGGCTGCGACACCCAGTGCAGTACGCGGCTGGCTTCCTGCAACGCAGCCGGCGTGGTGGGCGCCAGCAGCATGAGGTCCGTGTCCGCCAGCACCGCCTGCACGCCATCGGGTTCCTGCGGGCGCGGCAGGGAGCGGAAGCGCCCCAGCAGGTCCTGCAGCCACGCCTGCGCCGCGCTCGTGCCGCTGGCCTGTGCGGTCACGGCCGGCGCCGGCGGGCGGAATCCCGGCGGCACCTCGAACAGGCGCAGGACGTCGCCGCGCGCGGTGGCCAGCACCGGCCAGGGCGAGCCGTCGCGCGGCGGCGCCTGGTCGGCGACCTGCTGCAGCATGCGCATCAGGGCGTCGCGCCCAGGGCCGTCGCCGGCAAGCAGGCCGATGGTGATGCGCGCCGGGCTCACCCGGGCCAGCACCTGCACGTAGTACGGCTCGCGCAGGTCGATGCCGACGGCGCGGCCCAGGCGCTGTCGCCGCCAGGCGCTGAACGCCGCCAGCAGCGTGCGCGGCACGATCACCAGCAGCGCCAGCAGCGCGATGTACAGCCAGATCCAGCGACGGGCCTCCTCCACGCCCACGGCCACGCCGGAGCGGAAGGCCATGCGCTGCAGGTCGGCCACCGAGAACCCGTCGAAGGGCAGCAGCGCCACCACCGGCGCGAACAGCGCCGCCAGGAAGGCGTGCACCTGGTGCACGTCGAGCAAGGTGCTCTCCCAGCCGACGCGGTATTCGCGCACGATGCCGCCCAGGATGATGGAGAACGCCAGGCCGAGCGCCCAGCCGGCGGCGGACAGGTGCAGCAGTTGCCGCAACCACAGCGCCTCCTGCGGCATCGCCGCGCGCAGCCAGTGCTGCTGGAACCGGCCCAGCACGTCGGAACGCAGGCGTCCGGTGCGCTGCCCCGCCGCGGGCGCACCCGTCATCCAGCGCTGCAGCAAGCCGACGGCGGGGGGCAGCGGCCAGAGTCCGCGCGGCAGCAAGGCGCCGGCGACGAGCAGCAGGTAGACCACCAGGTTCCACGCGATCACGCCCAGCAGGGGCGGCGACAGCATGTTCACGCGCTGGGGGTTGTCGATGCGGTCGATGGCGGCGCCGACGACGCATGCCGCGATCGGCAGCAGGAACAGCAGCCAGCGCCGCCAGCCCTCGGGCTGGTGCAGGACGGCGATGCGCGGCTGGCGCTTGTCGACGATGGCGAGCATGCGCCGGGCGCGTTCGTTCAGGTAGCGCGGAACGTCGATGGCCGTGCCGCCGTGGCGGCTCGCCTCGAGCGCCTCGCGTTCGACCTGCTCCCGCTCGACATCGCTGACGAGGCGGCCCTGCGGGTCGACGTCCTCGATCGCACGCACCAGCAGTACCTGGCGCGCGTCCGCTTGTTGCAGGGGGAGGATGCCGTCTTCCACGTCGCCCGAGTCTAGGTGGCGGCTCGTCCGCGCACGGCGCGGTGACACAAGCGGTAACCCTTGTACATCCTTCTTCTCACCGCAAGGTCGGCAGCGACACGGATCAGGCGTTGAATGCAGGCGGGGCGCGGTCTACCCCAGCAAAGGCAGTACCACCATGGACATCGCGAGCAAGGGCGACGAGGCAACGCAGCGTGCGGGCGGCCAGGCTGCCGGCAAGCGACCCGGAATGAGTGGCGAAGGATCGCGCAGCATCCTGGAGCAGCTCATCCAGCAGGAGAAGGGCCGGATCGCGCAGCTGCCCCGCGACGTGGCGGACGGCCCCCCGCCCGAGTCGGCGCCCTGACCGCGGCTGGCCCTCAGCGCGCCTGGCGCAGGAAGCGCCGCACGTTGTCGGGATCGTGGCCCACGTAGGTGACGGCGTGCTCCAGTTCGTCCTCGCTGCACCCGAGCCAGTTGCACCAGTTGCGGCGCTCCCATTCGGGCTCCAGGTGGATCAGCAGTTGTTCGGCAGCCATCTTGTTCAGGTCTTCGGACATGGTCGGTTCCCCTTTCCCATGGCTGAAGACTAGGCGCAGCGCCTTGGGGCTGCGGCAGGACAGGCCAG
>DATAGN010000248.1:0-4659 GCA_036263715.1 Ramlibacter sp. | reverse complement strand
CCTGACCGGCGCCACCTGCGAGCCCCTCGAGCGCCCCGTCTTCCTGCTGGTCGATGCCGAGCTGCCCGACTACCGGTTGCTCGTGCCCATGCTGGAGCGCGCCCACCTGGAAAAGGCGTGGGGCGTGCGGCCCTCCGGCATCCACACGTACCGGGAGTACCCGGCTCCTGCAGGCGACGGTTGGGCCGAGCGTGTGCTTCCCCTGCTGGACGGCCGCTTCCTGTTCGAACCCGGTGCTCCCTACGAGATCGCCGAACTGTTCGTGCGCATGCGCGGCAAGGCGGCCGACGTGCTCGGGCCCATCCGCATCGTCAAGTCGAACTGGGAAATCGAGCAGATCAAGCGCGCCGCGAAGTACGCGGACTGGGCGATCGCGAAGATGCTGGGCGCCTGCTATTTCGGCGCCACGGTGGGCGAGGCATTCGCGGCCGCCAGCGGCTTGCAGCGCAAGATCATCCGGGAAGTGCCTGACTTCGATGCGCTGGCCACCAGGTCGATCTGCGCGCCATGGCCGGCGCCGCTCTCGGCCGAGCCGCATTCCGTGCCCGCGGCGCGCATGAAGCTCGAACGCGGCCCGCACGTCGCCCTGGCGCTGACGCGCGTGAACGGCTACGCGGCGGAGTGCGAGCGGACCTTCTTCACCGCTGCGCCGACCCCGGTGGAGCGGGAGCGGTTCCACCTGATGCAGGCGGCCCGGGCCGTGGCCGCTCGCCTGGCACGCCCCGGCGTTTCCTGCCACGAGATCGATGCGGCGGTAAACAAGTTCCTCGGCGAGAAGGGGTGGGTATCCGCGTTGCGGCTGCATCGCGTCGGACACGGGTTCGGACTCGGCAACCACGAGCCGCCGTGGATCGCCGAAGGGAGCACCGACGTGCTGGCCGCCAACATGGTGATCTCCATCGAGCCGGGGCTGTACCAGACCGGGGTGGGTGGGTACCGCCATTCCGACACCTTCCTCGTCACGCCCGACGGCGTCCAGCGCCTGACGACCGCGCCGGATGCGCTGGAGGACCTGGTCCTGCGCAGGCGCTCGATCCAGCACCGGGTGCGGGCGGCGATCGTGAAACGGGCGTTGGGCATGCATTCCGTGCCGGTGCATGGAGTGCACGTCGAGACGCGCGCGTCGGAAGTCGGCGCGGACAGCCCGCTTCGCTGAAGCTTCCCCTTCGCTCAGAACCCGTACACCGCGGCCGGGTTGTCCACCGGGCTCAGTGGGGGAGCGAAGGAGGGGTCATGTGGGTACTTGCTGCACCCGGGTGATGCTTACCGGCGTTGGCGCCGGCCAACCGGCTTCCTTGCCGGTGCGAACGATGGCTTCGTTGGTGTCGAAGTAGACCTGCCAGTAATGTTCGTTCCGGCAGTAAGGCCGCACGGCGATCAAGGGGCCGAGCCCGTTCAGGTCCAGCAGGTTCACTTCGGGCGGCGGCGAAGCCACCACATTCGGAATGCGTGCGACCGCCTCGCGCAGCTTCGTGCACGCCTCGACCGCGTCGACGGCGCCGGAGAGTTGCGCCGTGCGATCCACGCGGCGCACCGGCAAGAGCGAGAAGTTCTGGATGGTGTCGCCGAAGACCTTGCCATTGCCCACCAGCGTCAGCACGTTGTCGGGCGTGATGATGCTGGTCCCGAACAGGCCCAGTTCATGCACTGTTCCCGTGACGCCGGCCACGCTGACGAAGTCCCCCACCTTGAAAGGCCGCAGCACCAGCATGAAGGCGCCGGCCGCGAAGTTGCCCAGCAGCCCGCTCCACGCCGCGCCGATGGCAAGCCCGGCACCGGCAAGCAGCGCAGCGAAGGAGGCCGTCTGCACGCCGAAGTACCCGAGGATGCCGATCGCGAGAACAATGGTCAGCGTGACATGGATGACCGTGCCGAGATACTTCGTGAGGGTGGGGTCCAGCCGCTTGCGGTCCATCCCGGCCTGCACCAGCCGGATGACGCGCACGATGATCCAGCGCCCGATCACCCAGAAGGCAATGGCTGCCAGGATCTTGATCCCGAGCTGCAGTGCGGTCACTCGCAGGAACGTTTCGACGGCGGTGGTGTCCATGGGACGCTCCTGAGGGCTGGGGACGTCGACTGTATCCCACGGTGCCCGGGAGGGCTACCGCTCGGGAGGCGACCAGCGCGGGAAGGGGCGGATCCCGACGGGATCGGTTTCGCGGGGCATGCGACTAGGTGCCGGTCGGCTCCGACGTTTCGCCTTGCAGCGCCAGTTCCGCCATCCGCAACGCACCCTCGAAGCTCCGTGCCACCGCGATGAACAGGTTGGTGTGGCAGAAGGCCGCGTCCGCCACTCCGCACACGCCAGCCAGCTGCTGGTCACGCAAGCCGGCCCATTCCTGCGGCAGGTCCATGCGGTTGGCGAAGGAGCCCGGGTCCTTCGGTACCGTGCGCAGCACGTGGCGCTGGCCGGCTTCGTCGAACTCGGGATACAGCACCAGCAGCACTTCCGGCATCTCCTGCACCACGATGCCGGTCCACGGCATGCCGCCATCGCGCAGGTACAGGACCTTGCCGCCTAGCAGCCGTTCGCTGGAGCGCACCTTGGCCGCGGCGAGGTCCTGGCCGATCCGGCGCAGCACCAGGCGGTGCAGGTAGCGCTGCACGATGGCCATCGCTTCGCGGAAGCGTTCCAGCTGCAGCGCCGAGCGTCCCGCGATGTCCAGCGACTGCTCCTCGAGCCAGGTACTGTTCAGGGCGGCGACGTGGCTGGACAAGCCGAACGCGCCCGGCGCCACCATTCCCGCGCCGGTGTCCACCATGTCGAGGTAGCGAACGAGCGAAGCGTCGATGTCGCCGACGATGCGCTGCGCCGCCTCCTCCGTCAGGACCTGCCCCAGCTGGCGCGCCACCTGGTGGACGTACGCCGCACCGACGGCGCGCCACACCAGGCCGGCGCTGGCATAGCCCTCGCCGCCGTCGGGCCGGGCACCGTCGAAGCCGCGCTGGTGATGGTCGAAGCGGCCGCGCGCCGGGTCCCATTCGCCACCGACGTCGACGAGGAAATCCGCGCCCGCGATCACCGCGGCATCGCGCGAGCGGATGATCTCGTGGTCCGGATGCAGGGCGGTCAGCACGGTGACCCCGAAGACATCGTCCGCATGGAAGGAGCCGCTGTGCGTCGCGATGCGCGTGGTCATGCGCAGAGCAGGTCGTACAGCGTGCGCGCGATGACCTTGGTGGCGCGCTTCAGGTCTTCCAGCTCCAGGCGTTCGTCGGCGCGCTTGGCGTGCGACTCCAGCACGGTGCGCGGGCCGGCACCGTAGATGACGCCGGGAATGCCGGCTTCGCCGTAGAGGCGCACGTCCGTGTACAACGGCGTGCCCATCGCGGGAATGTCCTGCCCGAACACGTCCTTGCCGTGCTTCTGGATGGCCGCCACGAGCGGCTGGTTGCCGGGCAGGGGCTTCAGCGCGTTGGCCAGCAGCAGCCGCTTGATCTCCACGGTGCCGGCGAAGTCCTTCGCCGCATCGGCGATCACCTTGCGGATGCTGCCCTCGACCTCCTGCGGGTTCTCCTCCGGGATCATCCGCCGGTCCAGCTTGAAGATCACCTTGCCCGGCACGACGTTCGTGTTGGTCCCGCCTTCGATGCGGCCGACGTTCAGGTACGGATGCTTGATGCCGGCGACCTTCGACGTGACCTGCTTGTAGAGCGCGTTCTGGGCGTACAGCGCATTCAGGATCTTCACCGCGCCCTGCAGCGCATCGATGCCGGTGTCCGGGATGGCTGCATGGGCCATCTTGCCGTGCACCGTCACTTCCATCTGCAGGCAGCCGTTGTGCGCGGTCACCACCTCGTAGCTGAAGCCGGCGGCTATCAGCAGGTCCGGCTTCGTGATCCTGTTCTTCAGCAGCCAGCCGGGACCCATCTCGCCGCCGAATTCCTCGTCGTAGGTGAAGTGCAGTTCGACCCCGCCTCTCAGGCTGGCCTGCAGGGATTCGAGCGCGCGCACCGCGAAGGTGAAGCTGGAGAAATCGCTCTTGCTGACGGCGGCCGCACGGCCGTAGATCTTTCCGTCCACCACTTCGCCGCCGTAAGGGTCATGCGTCCAGCCGTCGCCGGGTGGCACCACGTCGCCGTGCGCGTTCAGCGCGATCGTGCGGCCTTCGCCATAGCGCCGCCGGACGATCAGGTTGGTGATGGACTGCAATCCGCAGGCCTTGACTTCGGCTTCGGGCACCGGATGCTTCTCCGCGGCGAAGCCGAACGACTCCAGCAGTTCGGCCGTGCGCTCCGCGTGCGGCGCGTTGTTGCCGGGCGGCGTGTCGGTGGGCACGCGGATCAGTTCCTGCAGGAAGCGCACCTGCTCGTCGAAGTGCGCTTCGATCCAGGCGTCGAGTTTCTCGTAGTCGCTCATCGCTTCTCTTCTGCCAGCTGGTCCAGCAGGTTGCGGAACGCCAGCACGGCCAGCTGGATGTCGTCGCTGGTGGTGGACTCCAGCGGGTTGTGGCTGATGCCCGAGTTCTGGCCGCGCACGAACAGCATCGCCTGGGGCATCACCTCGTGCAGCTTCATGGCGTCGTGGCCGGCGCCGCTGGGCATGCGGTACAGCGGCACGCCGAGCGCCGCGACCGCGCGTTCCCAGCGCTGCTGCCATTCGGGCGCGCTCGGCGCCGCGGCGGCACGCATGGTCTCTTCCACGCTGGAGCGCAG
>DATAGN010000247.1:0-1988 GCA_036263715.1 Ramlibacter sp. | reverse complement strand
CTGTGCATAGTCGGCGGCGACCGGCGAGGTCTGCAGCAGCGGCGTCGAGGGGCCGTAGCCGGGCGCGTCCCAGGCGATAACGTGCTGGTCCTGCGGCAGCGGCAGCACCGCGTGCAGCCACGACGCGGCGCCGGAGCTGATGCCGTGCAGCAGCACCAGCGAAGGCCGCGCGGCGGAGCGTTCGCCGCGCTCGCGCAGTGCGACGCGGGCGCCGGACGCGAGCGTGGCGAGCTGTTGCGGGAAGTTCGCTTCGAGCTGGGCGATGGTCACGGCGCAGCCCTTCAGCGCTTGATCTTGGCCAGCGGATGGTCGGGCGGATACGTGGGCGTGATCGGCTTGGCCGCGCCCAGCATCACGCACATCAGCGCGTCCTCGTCGCCGATGTTGATCTCCTCGCGGTACACGCCGGGCGGCACCGAGATCACGTCGCGGTCGGTGAGGATGGTCTCGTAGCGCTGGCCGTCCTTTTCCAGGATCACCTTCATCTTGCCGCGGATCAGGAAGAACACTTCCTCCACGTCGGTGTGCAGGTGCGACGGGCCCTCGTGGCCGGCGGGGATCACCATGGTGGAGAAGGTGAAGTGCTCGGCGGGGATGGTGTTCATGTCCGAGGCCACGCCGGTGCCGCCGGTGCCGATGTAGCGCATCTGCGCGCGGCGGTACTTCGGGTCGTAGTCGGCCTGGAACTTCAGCGCGTTCCAGTCGTACTTGCGGGTGGAAAAGCGCGCGACCCGCGTTTCCATCCACTGCTCGAAGCTGGTCCCCTCGGGCTGGTCCCAGCTGTGCTTCTTGTCCTGTTCCATGGTCGTTGTGCTCCAGTCGAAAAGTCAGTGCATGACGAAGCCGCCGTTGACGGCCAGCAGCTGGCCGGTGACGAAGCGGGCGAGGTCGGAGAGGGCGTAGACGGCGGCGCCGGTCACGTCGTCGGGCAGCTGGTCGCGCGACAGCGCGCGCTGCTCCACATAGAGGCGGTGGCGGTGCTCGGGCACGTACTTCGTGGCTTCCACCTGCACCAGGCCGGGGGCGATGGCGTTGATCGTGATGCCATCGGGTCCGAGTTCGCGCGCCAGCGAGCGGGTCATGGAAATCACGGCGCCCTTGCTGGCGACATAGGCCAGCAGGTTGGGCGCGCCCCAGAGCGCCGTGTCCGAAGCGAGGTTGACGATCGCGCCGCGGCCGCTTTCCCGCAGGGCCGGGCGGCAGGCACGCGTCATCAGCCAGGTGCCGCGCACGTTGACGTCCATCACGCGGTCCCAGGTGTCGACGTCCAGTTCGTCGACGTTGCGGCCGCCGGAATCGGTGATCGCCGCGTTGTTCACCAGGCCGTCGAGGCCGCCCAGCAGCCGCACCGCTTCATCGGCGCAGGTGGTGATGGCGGCGGGGTCGGACACGTCGACCACCAGGCCGTGGGCGTCATGGCCTTGTTCCCGCAGTTGTCCGACGCTGGCACGCAGTTGTTCGGCCCGCAGGTCGGCCAGCACCACGCGCGCGCCCTGCGCGCAGAAAGCCTGCGCGAAGGCGAAGCCCAGGCCCCGGGCGGCGCCGGTGACCAGGATGCGGCGTCCCGAGAGGAGCGAAAGGGTGCTGTCTGCCATCGTTTCCGGCGCCCGTTGATCCATATATGGAACAACGATCTATTAGTGGAACAATGGACGGACTGTACCCCCGTTGCAGCGGGCGTGCAAGCACGAGCAGAGACCCCGCCCGGTGCAGGTGGTTCGCCTCAGGTGGCGAGGCGGGAGACGGCGGCGTCGGACTTCGTGGCGGCCAGGGGCGCGGGCGGGCGCTCGCTGCCGTGGATCACCGGGTACGCGATGGCGCAGATGTGCGAATTGATGCGCTTGAGCTCGCTGATCAGGTCCAGGTGCAGCGAGCTGGTCTCGATGCTCTGCACCGTGTTTTCGGCCAGGCGCGTGAGGTGCGTGCCCGCATAGGCGCGCTCCAGGTCGCGAAAGCGCGCCTTTTCCTCCAGCAGCTTCTGCGCGTCG
>DATAGN010000246.1:0-7593 GCA_036263715.1 Ramlibacter sp. | reverse complement strand
CTGTTCGGCGCGCAACCCTCCAACGTCGGGCGCGCCCGCACGCTGCCCACGGGCAACGTCGATCGCGTGCGCCTGGGCGTGTTCTCGTGCGCGAACTTCCCGGCCGGCTATTTCAATGCCTATGCCCACGCCGCCCGCCGCGGCGACCTGGACTTCACGCTGCACCTGGGCGACTACATCTACGAGTACGGGCTGTTCGGGTACGCATCGCAACTCGCCATCGCCTTCGACCGCGAGTCCGATCCGCGCCACGAGATCCTGACGCTGCAGGACTATCGCAGGCGGCATGCCCAGTACAAGACCGATCCCGAACTGCGCGCCATCCAT
This sequence comes from Ramlibacter sp., assembly GCA_036263715.1. Lineage (GTDB taxonomy): Bacteria > Pseudomonadota > Gammaproteobacteria > Burkholderiales > Burkholderiaceae_C > Ramlibacter. Next base: position 7,266 of record DATAGN010000246.1, on the reverse strand, counting down.
GCCGTGGCGCCCATGATCGCGATCTGGGACGACCACGACCTGGCCAACAACGCCTGGACGGGCGGCGCCGAGAACCACGATCCGGCCAGCGAGGGCAGCTTCCAGGCCCGCAGGGCCGCCGCCCTGCAGGCGTACCACGAATGGCTGCCCACGCGCGTGCCCGATGCGGCGAATCCGCTGAAGATCTACCGCAGCTTCCAGTTCGGCACGCTCGCCTCGCTGCACATGCTGGACACGCGCGTGATCGGTCGCGACGAGCAGCAGACCCTGCAGCAATACCTGGATGGCCTTGCCACCGGCACCGGCCGGCAACTCCTGGGCGTCGAGCAGTCGGCCTGGCTGACGGCGCAGCTGACCGCGTCGCGCACCACCTGGGACGTGCTCGGGCAACAGGTGCTGATGGCGCGCATGCTGATCCCGCTGTCGGTGGCAGCGGCATTCAACCTGCAGACGCTCAGCGAATTCCTGCTGGCGCAGGCAACGCCCGAGAACCTGCGCAGCGCCGAGCAAAGGGCACTGGTCCAACAGCAGCGCGTCCCCTACAACCTGGATGCCTGGGACGGCTATCCGGCCGCGCGCGAGTCGGTGCTGGCCGTAGCGAAGTCGCTGAACAAGAACCTGGTCTCCCTGGCCGGCGACACCCACAACGCCTGGGCGAGCGACCTGACGGATGCCGCCGGCAACAAGGTCGGGGCCGAGTTCGCCACGACCTCCGTCACCTCACCCGGGTTCGAGCGGGCGCTGCCCCTGATCTCGTCGGCGTTCCTGGAAGACGCCTTCCCGAGGATGGTGCCCGACCTGCGCTACGCCGAACTGAGCGAGCGCGGCTACATGGTATTGACGCTCACGCCCCAGCAGGCGCGCGCCGACTGGGTGGAGGTGAGCACGGTGCTGTCGCGCAACTACGATGCCTCGGTGGTGCGAAGCCTTGCGCAGTTGGCAGGCAAACCCGGGATCGCCGAGGTCTAGGCCGGCCCGTCAGAGCCGCTCGGCGCGCGTCCACGAAATGCATCCCAGCGGCACATGGGTGCTGCTCACCAGCATCTCACGCCCGGGGCAAAGAGGACGATGACCTGCGAAGCATCGGCCGAGGGCAGCGCGGCGACCGGGCCGGCCACCAGCGCGCTGCCCCACAACCAGTGGCCCGACGCGCGGTGCGCCATGCCGGCGCGGGCGCGCCAGATCATCCACAGGCCGAGGGCTGCGAGCAGGTACATGAGCACGTGGAAGAGGCCGTCGGCGATCACCTGCAGGCGGATGTCGCGCACCGCGTCCACGTTCGACAGCAGGTGGTGCTACTGCAGCACCTGGTGCAGCAGGATGCCGTCGAAGAAGCCTCCCAGCGCGAAACCGAGGAAGAAGCCGCCACGGCGCAACGAGGGCGCGTGCGGGCTGGAGTCGATGGCCATGGTGCCTCCCGGAAAGCTCGACGCAGCGTACCGAAATCACTTGCCGGCTGGAGGTTTGCGGCGCATCGGCGCGCTGCTTCGGCGAGACTTACGCAAATTCCCTAAGGAGCGCTCTTGCCGGCTAGAGTCGCTCCAGATGGGCAACGAACAAAGAATCGAACGATGGAGCGTCCTCGCCGGAGGACAGCTGGCAGGGGAAGTCCACAATCGACCGCGTCATCACGACGGCGCGCGGATCATCACCTCGCCGGTGGTGGAAGTGCGCATCATGGGCACCGGCGCCTGGCCGAGCCGCCACCCCACCGCGTTCACCGAGTCCGGCACCTCGTACAAGCTGGGCAACCCCGCGGACTCCTTCGGCGCCGCGAAGGCCAAGGCATTCATCGCCGCCAAGCTCGCCTCGGGCTCGGCGCAGCGCTCGGCCGAGGGCACGCGCGGCTTCGACCCCAACGCGACCGTCGTGCACGCGGCCGTGGACACGAGCCTGCAGCACTTCGAGCGCATCGACATGTACGAGAGCAGCTTCAAGCCGCTGGAAGAGACCTGACGCCAGCGGGCTGCGGCCCGCGCTTCACTTCGCCGGCGCAGGCTGGGCCGGCTGGTCGCACACCGTCCTGGCCAGCTGCCCGATCATCGAGCCGGGACCGATGTGCTCCCTGCCCTGGTTGCGCACACCTCCCAGGTACTTGCCCTTTCCCATCGCGTCCGAGTAGTACATGGTGCGCAGGTACCGATAGGTGCTGGCGCCGCAGTCGATCTCGATGAGCGCCTTGCCCGACTTGATGCCGTTCTTCTGGCGCTCCTTCAGGTCGAACAGGCGCCACACCCGGCGGCGCTCGCCCTCGGACTTCACCGTGTCGGGGTCGAGGTAATAGGCCGTCGATTCGGTCTCCCCGAGGCTCACCCACGCGTGCGCGGGCCCGGCCAGCAGGAGCAGCGCGCAGGCGGCAAGGCAGGCGATGCGCATCGGGCGGTCAGCCTCCCTCGCGGCCGCCGCGCGGCGTCGCATCGAAGTCCAGGTCGTCGGGCAGCAGCTGCTCGAGATCGATGTCGGGCGACGCGGCGGCCGCAGCGGGCGCACCGGTTGCCCCAGGCAGCTCCAGCGGCGGCAGGTCGACGGCAGTGGCAGGCTCGTCCCACTGCAGCACTTCCAGCTCGCGGGGCGCCGCGGCCGCCGGCGCGGGTGCTGGGGACGGCGGTTCCGGCGTGGCGGGCACCGGCGGCAGGTCAACCAGGGGCACGTGCATGGTGGCAGGGAACGGCTCTTCGGCCGGCGCGGCGGCGGGTTGCGCCTGCATGTCCTTGGCCATCGCGTACAGCAGCAGCAGTTCGCGCGAGGCTTCCAGGTCGAAGGCGATCGACCCGGGGGTCGGGTCCAGGAATAGCGCGTCCTCGATCACCTGCAGCACCCGCGGCAGGCGCCACAGGCCGGCGATGCGGTTCATCACGGCGGGATGCGCATCGAGGGCGCCGGTGGGCGTGGGCTCCTGCGTGAAGGAGGGAACGCGTACCGAGAACTGCTTCTGGAACGCCTTGCGCACGCGGTCGTGCTGCTCGCGCAGTCCCAGGCGGCGGCACAGCGCCAGCAGCTCGAGTCCCACGTAGGGGCTGGACGCGTGCTGCTGCAGGTGCGACTCGAGCAGCTGCACGGCGCGCTCGGGCTGCTCGGCGGCCAGGAAGAAATCCGCCTGTTCGCGCAGCTGGAGCAGTTCGTCCACCGTGGGCATCGCCTGGCCCAGGTCGTCGAAGTCGGGCAGGTCGAACAGGTCGTTGGCGGCGGGCGGCGCGGGCGCCTCCGCCGGTGCGTCCTTGGCAGCAGCTGCTGCGGCTGCAGGTGCAGCAGGCGGCGGGTCGGACTTCGCCGCTGCTGCGGCTGCGGCTGCGGCTGCGGCTGCGGATACCGCCAGGCCAGCCGCGGTGCCCCCGCCCTCCGCCGAAGGCGGGGTCGCCACCGCCGCGCCGGCGGGTGCACCCCCCTGCTCCCACCAGGTCCGGCGTGCCGCGGATTCGCGCGAACGCTGCCACAGGAGGTAGCCGAAACCCGCTCCGAGCAGCACCACGAGTGCCGCGAGCAGGTTCACCAGCATGTCGCGTTCGCTGCTCACGCGCTCCAGCCGCTGCGTGACCGCGCGGCTCTCGGCGCCGTAGCGCTGGACCAGTTCGCGCATCGCCCGCAGCTCGGTTTCGACGGCCTTGGCCGCGAGCGCCTGCGCGGCCTGCTGCTCCGGGGAAGTGTTCAGGGCCTGGGCCACGCCTTGCGTCACCGCGCGCGCCGCCGGCGTGGCGCCGGGCAGCGACGCGAGCGTGCTGGTCAGGCGCAGCACCGGCGCCTCGTCGATCGCGATGTCGATCGGCTCGAGCTTCAGCCGCGGCGTCGCGCGCGCCGTGGGGGGCGCTTCGGGCAATGGGGCCGTGGCCCGCCGGCTCGGCTCGCGCCGGGCCACTTCGCCGCCCGCCGCCGCGGTACGCGCCCGCGGCCGCTCGCTCACTTCGCGGCGCTCGCGCTGCCGTGTCGCCGCCTGCGGCGTCGCTTCCCCACGATTGGCACCCGGAGTCGTGCCCCGGGATGCCTGGGCGTCGCCGCGCGGCAAGGATCCGAGCGACGTCGCACCGGCCAGCGGCAGTGGCGCCAGCGCGACCGGCAGCTCCGGCGTTTCCGCCGCCACCTGCGCCTCGCGCGTTTCGTTGGGCGGCTCCGCCAGCAGCACGTATTCGCGCGCGAACTGCTGGTTGCAGCCGAGCGTGAGCTGCACCGTGATGGCCGGCTCCTGCACCGGCATGATGGAGAACAAGCGCAGCAGCCCGTTGCCTTCCGACAGCTGGTCCAGCCGCCAGCGCAGCGGCCCGCCGGGGGACTCGCCCTGCAGGAACTCCGCCCGCACGCAAGGCGGCGCCTCCCCGCGCTCCCAGCTGACCGGGATCGTCATCTGCAAGGTGCGGCCGATCAAGGGTGTTCCGCGCGGCGGGCCGGAGGACAGCGCAGCGGCCTGGAGGGCGCAAGCGAACAGCACGACGCCGGCGGCGCAGTGCCAGCGGCGACCGCGTCGCTGCCCACTCACCGGCGCCAAGGATTCGCTGACCGTCACGGGGCGTGCCTCATTACTGCTCGAAGGCACATGGTAGCCGCTGAGGCAGCGCGATGGGAGCAGGGGCGGCCCGGGGGGCGTCGAACTTCCGGCCGCGGGCGTGGCGCCAGCGCGTCTGGCAAAATGCATCTTTGCAACGCGCGCGTTGACACCCCAAGGCACTGTCCCGCACAGTGCCTTTGTCTTTGACAGCCTCTGGATCTACACCATGAAACGCTGGATGCAAGCCGCCGTCGCCGCACTCGCCCTCGTCACCGCGACCTCGTTCGCGCAGACGGTGATGCGCGACGCACCCAAGGACGTGAAGCCGGCGATCATCGCCGTGAGCGCCACGCCGCCCATCATCACGGTCGACGGCAAGGAAGACCGCCTCTCCCCCGGCTCGCGCGTGCGCGACCGCAACAACATGCTCGTGCTCTCGGGCGCCCTGGCCGGCAAGACGCTCTACACGGTATACCGCCGCGATCCCTCCGGCCTGGTCCACGAGGTGTGGCTGCTCAACGAGGAAGAGTACGCCAAGGTGGGCGGCAAGGGCGGCGACGGCAATCCCGAGGGCTACAAGCGCTTTGCCGAGCTGCTGGACCTGATCTGGAAAGCCCGCGCCCTGGTCATGATGCGATGAGAAGCGCGATGAAGAAGGTCTACATCAAGACCTTCGGTTGCCAGATGAACGAGTACGACTCGGACAAGATGGCGGACGTGATGAACGCGGCCGAAGGCTACGAAGCGACGCAGGATCCCGAAGAGGCCGACCTGATCCTGTTCAACACCTGCTCGGTGCGCGAAAAGGCGCAGGAGAAGGTCTTTTCCGATCTCGGGCGCGTCAAGCACCTGAAGAAAAAGGGCGTGCTGATCGGCGTGGGCGGTTGCGTGGCGAGCCAGGAAGGCGCGGCGATCATCGAGCGCGCGCCCTACGTCGACGTGGTGTTCGGCCCGCAGACGCTGCACCGGCTGCCCGCCTTGCTGCAGGAGCGCGAGCGCCAGCAGCGCCCGCAGGTGGACATCAGCTTCCCGGAAATCGAGAAGTTCGACAACCTGCCGCCCGCGCGGGTGGAGGGCGCGTCGGCCTTCGTGTCGATCATGGAAGGCTGCTCGAAGTACTGCAGTTACTGCGTGGTGCCGTACACGCGCGGCGAGGAAGTGTCCCGGCCCTTCGAGGACGTGCTCGTGGAGATCGCCGGTCTCGCCGACCAGGGCGTCAAGGAAGTGACGCTGCTTGGCCAGAACGTCAATGCCTACCGCGGCAGGATGGGCGACACCAGCGAGATCGCCGACTTCGCGCTGCTCATCGAATACGTCGCCGAAATCCCCGGCATCGCCCGCATTCGCTACACGACCAGCCATCCGAACGAGTTCACGCAGCGGCTGGTGGATGTCTATGCCCGCGTGCCGCAGCTCGTGAGCCACCTGCACCTGCCGGTGCAGCATGGCAGCGACCGCATCCTCATGGCCATGAAGCGCAACTACACGGCCATGGAATACAGGAGCACGATCCGCAAGCTGCGCGCCGTGCGCCCCGAGCTGTCGCTGTCCTCCGATTTCATCGTCGGCTTCCCGGGCGAGACCGAGGACGACTTCGCCAAGTTGATGAAGCTGGTGGACGACGTCGGCTACGACGCCAGCTTCTCCTTCATCTTCAGCCCCCGCCCGGGCACGCCGGCGGCCAACCTGGCCGACGACACGCCGCATGCGGTGAAGCTCAAGCGCCTGCAGCACCTGCAGGCCGTCCTCGAAGAAAACATCCGCCGCATCAGTGCCAGCCGCGTGGGCACGGTGCAGCCCATCCTGGTGGAGGGCCCTTCGCGCAAGGATCCGAACGAGTTGATGGGACGCACCGAGTGCAATCGCATCGTCAACTTCGCGGGCCCGCAGCGGCTGGTGGGACAGATGGTGGACGTGACGATCACGCAAGCTCTGCCGCACTCGCTGCGCGGTGAAGTCCTGTTGCACAGCAATTAGCAGTTGCAATCTCGCGCGTTGTTTTTTTAGCGCAATGAGGCCTTTCGGCCCACGGTTGTAGGTGCCCTGCCCATACTCGCGAGCTTGTTTTCGTTCGTATGGGAGAGAAACTTGACTGTTGGAAAGTATTCGCGTTTCGCGTACCGGCTCGGGGCCATCGGCCTCGCCGTGTTCGGCGCAACGAGCGCCATGGCGCAGTTCGCCGCGACCCCGCACTGGTACGTCGGCGGCAGCGCCGGCCGTGCCTGGGCCGACTTCGAGCACGCGCCTTTCATCGGCGTCGCGCCCGGAACGGTCCGCACCCTCGGTGACGAAGACCGCGACACCGCGTTCAAGATCTTCGGCGGCTACCAGTTCACCCCGATGTTCTCCGCCGAATTCGGTTATTTCGACCTCGGTCGCTATGACTACTTCTATACGGCGACGGCGGGCAGCTTCCGCGGCGAGTCGCGCTTCCAGGGCCTGAACCTGGACCTGGTCGGCCGCATGCCTTTTGGCGACCGGTTCTCCGCCCTGGCCCGCATCGGTGGCGTGTACAACCGTGCGCGCTCTTCCGTGACGACCACGGGTACCGTCCCCACGTTGGGCGGCTCGCAGCGCGAGAACAGCCTCGGCGTGAAGGTCGGCCTCGGCCTCGAGTACGCGTTCACGCCGCAGCTGTCGGTGCGCGCGGAAGTGGAACGCTATCGCCTGGAAGACCCGATCCGTCGCCGCGGCAACATCGACACCGCGACGCTGGGCCTGGTCTACCGCTTCGGTGCGCCGACCGTGACGCGCGTCGTCGCTCCGCCGCCGCCTCCCCCCCCCCCCCC
>DATAGN010000245.1:0-7304 GCA_036263715.1 Ramlibacter sp. | reverse complement strand
GGCGCGCGCCAGCGCCAGTGCCGCGGCCACGCCGGTGCCGTTGTCGATGGCGCTTTCGGCCAGCGGATGGCCGTCGATGTGCGCCGAGACGACGACGCGTTCGGGGCCGCGCCCCGGCAGGTCCAGCACGAGGGCGTTCGTCTGCAGCCCGGGCAGGTCCTCGCCGTCGATGTCGATGCGCACGCGCGCTCCCGGTCGGCGCAGCACGGCGGCGGCCTCGGCGGAGATGCCCATGGCCGGAATCCCCGCACCGCCGCCGCGCCCGGACGAGCCCGACACCGGTCCCACGCCGGCCTCGGGCTGCGCGATGAGGAAAGCCGCGGCGCCCGCCTCCTGCGCGGCCGCCAGCTTCACGCGCCTGTGCACGGTGATGGAGGCGAAGGGATACTCGTGCTGCACCAGCACGGCGCGGCCGCGCACCGCCTCGCCGGCCGCGCGGATCTGCTCCGGCGTGCCGCGGCCGAGGTCGACGACGTCCAGCTCCAGGCCGCCTGCCGGCGTCGATGCCGTTCCCAGCAGGGGCACGGCTTCGAGCCGGTTGCCGGAGGTCGCATCGAACAGTTCGGCGCGCCTGCAGGTCCAGCCGGCGTACGGCGTCGGGTCCCGGCGCGATGCCACGCCGGGGCTCACCGCATCCAGGCGCCGCGTGCACCAGGCCTGGGCCTGCGCCTCGCCGGGCGTGCCGGCCAGGCGCCCGCCGAAGTCGCACAGGGCGAGGAAGTCGGTCCAGAGCGCGGCATCGGCTTCGAGCGCGGCAAGGAAGCTGGGGAGCGAGGGAGCGGATCGCATGGCCTGTGCATCATGCAACACGCAGCGGCACAATGAGGTCGACGCATCACGAGGCACTCCCTTGGCCAAACCCTCCCCCTGGTCCGACAAGATCATCGCCCTGCTGCGCGCGAACAACCCCGCGGCGGCCATCGCCCAGGTCAAGGTGGCGCCCAGCGTGCGCGACCTGCGCGCTCTGGAGCAGGCGATGGCGAAGTTGCAGCTGGCCGGGCGCTGGCGCGATGTCGACGCGGCGATCCAGGAGAGCATCCAGGCCCTGTCGGCGCCGCGGCTGCATCGGTCGCCGTGAGAGGGGCGCCTTGCTGCGCATGGAGACTCCACCGATTGCACGAGAACGTTCGAACTAGCATCCGTTGACATCCCTCGAACGGCCCTCCATCCTCCCGCCCTGCTCGCGCGCATGGCGCTGGGCACGAGGGGGGAAGAATGCGTGTATCTGCGTGGATCCTGCCAGCCATCCTGCTGTTGCTGTTTGCGGCGGCACTCTGGGGAGACATGTTCCCGAAGCCCGGCAGGAACGAGGTCTCGGCTGCGCCACTGCAAGGCGCCCAGGCGAGCGGGCCTCTCTACGTGCTGGTGCACGGCTTCGCTCCACGGCCGAAGCGATGGAATGCAATCGCCAGCGTCCTGAAGCCGCACGGGGCAGTCCTGAGCCTGACGTACGACGCCCACCCCTCCTCGAATGCGGATCCTGAGTTGGTCGCGCGGAACATCGGCGCCAGGCTCGAGGAAGCGCTGCGTCAAAACGATCGCGACATCGTCGTGGTGGCTCACAGCATGGGAGCCCTGCTCGCGCGCCGGGCGATTCTCCAGGGCCTCGAGGATGGCAAGCCCTGGACCCAGCGGGTACGCAGATTGGTCCTGCTGGCGGGAATGAACCGCGGATGGACCGTCGAGGGGGAGCGGGCGCCCGACGCGCCACTGTGGCTGGAAGTCCAGCTTCGCATCGGGATCTGGCTCGCTCGCATGATCGGCCGCGGCCAACTCGTGCTCGGCATGGAGCGTGGTGCACCGTTCGTGTCCGACCTCCGTCTGTCCTGGATGCAAACGATGCAGAAGCTCGCGAAGGATGCGACTCGCTCGCGAAGCATCGAGGTCGTGCAATTGCTGGGCGACATCGACGACTTTGTGCATCGTGAAGACAACGAAGACCTGCGCGCATCCGCCGTAGGTCGCTTTGCTCTCGTGCGCGTGCGTGGCACGGGTCATGCGGACATCATCCAGTTCAACCACGACAGCCATGACACGGACGCAGCAGCACTGGGGAGGTACCGGCAAAGCAAACTGATCCTGGCGGCGACCGCCCCTTTCGAGGAGGTCCTGACCCACAACGAGGAGTTGCCTCCTCCCGTGAACGACAACGTTCGGGACATCGTATTCGTCCTGCACGGGATCCGGGATCTTGGCCGCTGGTCCTCGCAGTTCGAGACCGACCTGCGCGCCCGCTATCCACAACGCGCCGACAATCTGCTCATGGTGTCGCCGCGGTATGGCTATCTCGGAATGGGACCATTCCTGTTCGAAAGCGTCCGTCGCCGGTACGTGCGCTGGTTCATGGACGAGTACACCGAGACGCTGGCGCGCTATCCGCAAGTGAAGCCGGAGAACATCCGCTTCTTCGGGCACAGCAACGGGACCTACCTGCTCGCGGACGCGCTCCAGCAGTACCGATCCATGCGCGTCGGCCATGTGGTCCTTGCCGGCACCGTGGTGCGCAGCGGCTACCCATGGAGCGGACTCGGCGAGCGCGTGGGCGCGATCCGCAACTACGTGGGAACGCACGACTGGGTGGTCGCATTGTTCCCGCGATTCTTTGACTTGCCTGGCGTCCGTGCTTTGCGCAATCCCCTGGGTGGAGGCGGCTTCCACGGCTTTGACGACTGCAAGGTGCAGAACGTGATGGTCGCCGGCGCCCATGGCGCATTCGACGGCCACGAACAGGAAATCCTCGACTTCCTGATGGCTGCACCTGCAGCAATTGCACCGGCGGCCGCGGCTTGCGAGGGAAAAAAGGCAGGCTGGAAAGAGGCACGCTCGATCGCCGCGAAGCTGCTCGGGACCATACCCGTCGTTCTCGCAACCTGGGCGTTTCTCGTGGCGCTCGTGGCGTACATCGGCTGGCGGGTCGTCGGCGCGGCGGCGGCCCCGAACTGGCCGATGCTGCTGGTATTCGCGCTCCTCGTTATCACGGTTCTGCGTACGGTCTGACGGTCGGCGCCGGCTGGGTCCGCCGCCCGTTCCACTGGCCGGGACCTGCCCCTGCACCCGCAGGAGCGGAACGATTCGGCTTGGCGCATGGACTGCTTCATTCCCTGGACGTTCCGGAGGTGCTTGAATAGGGCCCGACCGTCCTTGCCGCCCATGCTGCCTCGCTTCCCGCTTCTCGTCGCTTGCTGCGCCGCTGCGCTCCTCGCCTCATTACTGGGGTTGGCCCTTGGATTGCCTCCAGCCTACGGACAGACGGTAGCGGCCGGCGAGCGCGTGGTCGTCGGATCCAAGCGCTTCACCGAGAGCTACATCCTCGGCGAGATCGTCGCGCGCACGGCCGGCGCGGGGGCGCAGCACCGGCCGGGGCTCGGCAACACTGCCGTCGTCCTGGAGGCGCTCAAGCTCGGGGCGATCGACGTCTACCCGGAATACATCGGCACGATCGAGAAGGAGATCCTGAAGCTGCCCGCGGGCAGCCCGCCCGAGACGATCCGGCAGGAACTCGCGCGCATGGGGCTGGCCCATGGCGTGCCGCTCGGGTTTGCCAACAGCTACGCGCTTGCGACCACCGAGGCACAGGCACGCGCCCGCTCGCTGCGCACCATCGGCGACCTGCGCGCGCATCCCGACCTGAAGATCGCCCTGTCCCAGGAGTTCCTGGGCCGCGCCGACGGCTGGCCGGGTCTCGCGGCGCGCTACGGCCTGAAGCAGCAGCCCACGGGCATCGACCACGGGATCTCCTACGACGCGCTCGCCACCGGCCGTATCGCCGTCACGGACATCTACACCACGGACGCGAAGATCGCCGAACTGGGCCTCGCCGTGCTGCAGGACGACGCGGCCTACTTCCCGCGCTACGACGCCGTGCTGCTGTACCGCATCGACCTGCCGCAGCGCGCGCCGGCCGCGTGGAAGGCGATCAGCGCCCTGCAAGGCCGCATCGACACCGCGCGCATGATCCGCATGAATGGCGAGGCGGAACTGCGCGGCCGCCCCTTTGCCGCGATCGCGGCGGACTTCGTCGCGGGCACGGAGGCCGGCAAGCCCATGGTGCGCGCGGGCGTCCTCGATCGCCTGTTCGGGCCGGACCTCGGCCGCCTCACGCGCGAGCACCTGGCGCTGGTGGCGATCTCCGTGGCGCTCGCGGTCCTGATCGGCATTCCGCTGGGCGCGCTGGCCGCGGCGCGGAAGAAGACCAACCAGTGGGTGTTCGCAGTCGTGGGGCTGCTGCAGACGATCCCTGCCCTGGCGCTGCTGGCGGCGCTGATCCCGCTGCTCGGTCGCATCGGCACGGTGCCGGCGGTGGTCGCGTTGACCCTCTACGCGCTGCTGCCCATCGTGCGCAACACGGCGACCGGCCTCGACCAGGTGCCGCGTGGGCTGAAGCAAGCCGGCGTGGCACTGGGCATGACCGGCGCGCAGCGCTGGCGCGAGGTCGACCTGCCGCTGGCCTTGCCCGTCATCCTGGCAGGCATCAAGACCGCCGCCGTCGTGACGGTCGGCACGGCGACGATCGCCGCCTTCATCGGCGCGGGCGGCTATGGCGAGCGGATCGCGCAGGGGCTCGCGCTCAACGACGGCGCCGTGCTGCTGGCCGGCGCCATTCCCGCGGCCGTGCTGGCGCTGTTGACGCAGGGCGTGTTCGAGCTGCTGGAGCGCTGGGCCACGCGCGGAACCCCCTCCGCGCAATAGCGGCGGCAGGAGGTCCACAATCGGGCCATGCTGCGCATCCGCGACATCGACCACCTCGTGCTCCGCGTGCGCGACGTGGAAGCCATGGTCCGTTTCTACGGCGAGGTGCTGGGCTGTCCCGTGCATCGCAGGGACGAGGCCATCAGCCTGGTGCAACTGCGAGCGGGCCGCGGGCTCATCGACCTGGTGCCGGTCGACAGCGAGATCGGCCGGGCCGGCGGCGCGGCACCGGGTCGCGAGGGCCGCAACATGGATCATTTCTGCCTGCGCGTGGATCCGTGGGATGCGGATGCGATCGTCGCGCACCTGCGCGCCCATGGCCTCGAGCCGGGTGCGGTGAAGCCCCGCTTCGGCGCGGAGGGACGCGGGCCGTCCCTCTACCTGGAGGACCCCGAGGGGAACACCGTCGAACTCAAGGGCCCGCCGGAGGACCCTCAGCCGCCGAAGCCGTAGAGGACTTCCGGATTGCGCACCAGCACCTGCTCGCGCAGCGCTGCATCCGGCAACCAGCGCTCCAGCAGCTCCACCAGCTCCGCATCGTTCGGCATCCGGCCCTTGAGCATGACGTGCGGCCAGTCCGAGCCCCACAGCAGCCGGTGCGGCGCCGTCTCGCGCAGTGCGGCGGCGAGCTCGTCGCATGCGGCATAAGGCAGCCCTTCGCGCGTCAGCCGGTAAGGGCCGGTCAGCTTCACCCAGAGTGACCCACCAGCCAGCAGGCGCAGCATTGCCTGGAAGCCCGGTGCGTCCGCGCCACCGGCACCGATGCTTTGGTAACCGAAGTGGCCCAGCACCACGGGCACGCCGAGGTCTCCCAGCGCAGCGAGTTCCGCCGCGTGTTCGTCGACGTGCACCAGCAGTTCGAGGTGCCAGCCCATGGGCGCGATGCGCCGCGCCAGCGCTGCCAGCATGTCCAGGGGAAGCTTGCCGTCACGATCGCGGCGATCGACCAGGTTCACGCGCAAGCCCCGCACCCCGGCAGCGTGCAAGTCGTGCAGCTGCTGCTGCGGAACATCGGGAGCGACCACGGCCACCCCGCGCAGGTTCACCGGATCGGCAGCCAGCGTGTCCAGCATCAGCCGGTTGTCGGTGCCATACACGCTGGGCTGCACGAGCACCGCGCGTGGCAGCCCCAGCACCTGGCGCATGTGCGCGTACGCCGACGGCAGGCAATCCGGCGGCGTGTAGACGCGTTCGGCGATGAAGGGATAGCGCTGCGCGGGCCCGATCACATGCGCGTGGCAGTCGCACGCGTTCGCAGGCAGGCGCAGCCCCGGCACGCGGACGGCGAAGTCGGGCGGCGCGCAGGGCGGCGCCAGTGCGTCGCTGCCTGTCACTCGACGGGGATGTTGGCCTTGCGCACCAGCTCGCGGTTGGTGTCCACCTCGCTGCGCACGAAGCGCGCGAACTGCGCCGGCGTCAGCGCACCAGGCTCGTTGCCGCCCCGGGCGAACTGGTCCACCACTTCGGGCGACTTCAGGGCGGTCGCCACGTCCGCCGCCAGCTTGTCCAGCACCGCTTGCGGCGTGCCCGCGGGCGCCCACAGGCCGACCCACAGTTCCGCCTGGAAGCCGGGATAGCCGGACTCGGCGATCGTCGGCACGTTGGCGAGCGCGGGCACGCGCCGGTCCGAAGTGACCGCGATGGGCACCAGCTTGCCGTCCTTCAACATGCCGCCCACGGTCGGCAGCGGCGCCATGTAGAAGGCGCTGTTGCCACCGGCGACGTCGTTGATGGCATCGGGGGATCCCTTGAACGGCACGTGCGTCATCTGCACGCCGGCCTTGTCGGCGAACAGTTCCGCCGTGAGGTGCGTCGAGGTGCCCACGCCCGCGGACGCGAAGAACACGCCCGGCGAGCGGCTCTTCGCGCGGTCCACCACGTCCTTGACCGACTTGTACGGGCCGCTGGCCGAGGCCACCATCACGTACGGCGTCCTGGCCAGCAGCGCCACGTCCACCAGGTCCTTGAGCGGGTCGTAGGGCAGCGACTTGTACATCGCCACGTTCGCCGCGTGCGATGCGCTTTGCACCAGCAACGTGTGGCCGTCGGGTGCGGCGCGCACCACCTCGCGCGTGCCGATCTGCCCGCCGGCGCCCGGACGGTTGTCCACCAGCACCGGCTGCCCCCACATCTCCTGCAGCTTGCGCCCGAGGATGCGCGCCACGATGTCGGCGCCCGATCCGGGCGTGAGCGGAACGACCACGCGCACCGGCTTGTTGGGGAAGGCCTGCGCGTGCGCGTGGCCGGCGAGCAGCAGCGCCGACGCGGTGACGGCAGCGAAATGCAGTGCCCAGCTTCTACGGCCGATCATGGGCGCGCTCCTTGTGCCGAGATGAAGTCGACCAGCAGCCGCGTGAACTGGTCGGGCTTCTCGATGTTGGACAGGTGGGCGGCGTCGTCGATCACGTGCAGCGTGGAGCCCGCGATTTCGCGGTGCAGCAGCTCCGACTGGGCAAGCGTGCAGGCGGGGTCGTCGCGGCCCACGATGACCTGCGTGGGCACCTGGATCTGCCGCAGGATGTGCGTCTGCGCCATGTCGCGCACGGCGCTCGCGCAGGCGATGTAGCCGTCGACCGTGGTCTCCTGCACCATGCGGCGCACGGTGGCGATGGCGT
>DATAGN010000244.1:0-3284 GCA_036263715.1 Ramlibacter sp. | reverse complement strand
CTTGGTGGAGGCCGGCGCGATCGCTCCGGCGGCCGGGGCGGCGCCGACGGTGGCCGTGGCGGGCTTCACCGCGGGCTTCGCCGCGGACGCATCGGCGGGCCCGGTCACTTCGATCACGCCTTCCATGCCGATCTGGCGATGGCCGGGCACGGAGCAGAAGTAGGTGAACTTCCCCGATTGGGTGAGCTTGAAGCTCAGCTTGGTGGGCGCGCTCTTGCCGTCGAACATGGCGGACTTGGCGCCGGCGATGCCGTCGAACACGATGTCGTGCTGCGCGCCTTCGCCGCTGGTGATGGTGATCTCCACGGTGTCGCCGACCTTGCCGCGCAGGGTGGGATTGACCGTGCCCTTCTCGTCCAGGTACACCATCTTGCCGCCGGCCATGCCGGTCTTCAGCACGATGCGGTGCACCGTTCCTTGGTTGGCGGGTGCGGCGGCGGCCGGCTTGTTCGCGGCAGCCTTCGCCACGGCGGTCGCGCCGACGGAGCCGATCAGCGGTGCGGAGATGAACAGCACGGCGACGGCAAAGGGGATGGGAGCGATGACGCGCTGGAACGACATGATGGACCTGGCTTTCTTGTCTGTCGCGGGAAGGACCCCCGCGGGGCCGACGGTCTCGTGAACCGTCGATGTCACTGTAGGCAGCGACCCCCTCGGTGGCCTTGATCCAGCGCAACTCGAAGGTGCACGCGCGGTGCACCTCTTGATGCAGGTCAGTTCAACGTCATCCGGCGCGTCATGCGCGCCTCGCTCAGCGCGGCGTCGTCTTCTTCTCGCCGTGCTTCATCGGGCCCGTGGGCGAGCCCGCCGACTTGGCCGACTTCTTCGCCATCGCCTTGTCCGAGACGGCTGCGCCGGAGTTCGTCTTCTTCTTCGAATGGGTCTTCCCGCCCTGGGTGTCCTTGGTGGATTGCGGCATCGCTTCTTTCCTTTGTTCGCCGGACCATCCGGCCGTGGCCCGAAGCTAGGGTGTCGCCCGCCGGCCTCCTGTGCGGCAGCAGGGGCGATGCGCGTAGGACCGCTTCCGTGGCATCGCATACGATCGGCGCCATGCAGTACTCCGTCGCCGTGCGCACCCTGTGCGAGTTCACCGCCCGGCGCGGCGACCTGGACCTGCGCTTCACCCCCTCGCCCACGGCGCAGGAGGGCATGGCGGGCCACCTGCTGGTGGCGGAGCGCCGGGGGCCGGCCTACGAGACGGAGATCAGCCTCGCCGGCGAGTTCGAGCAGCTCCTGGTGCGCGGGCGCGCCGACGGCTATGACCCGCTCGCGAACCGGCTGGAGGAGATCAAGACGCACCGCGGCGACCTCGCGCGGCAGCCCGCCAACCATCGGGCCCTGCACTGGGCGCAGGCCAAGGTCTATGGCTGGCTGCTGTGCCAGGCGCGCGGGCTGCAGGACATCGAGCTGGCGCTGGTCTACCTGGACGTGGCGACGCAGCAGGAGACCTGCCTGGCCGAGCGGCATTGCGCCGCGGCGCTGCGCAGCTTCTTCGAGGAGAGCTGCCGCGCGTTCCAGGACTGGGCGCGGCAGGAGGCCGCGCATCGCACGGCGCGCGACGATGCCTTGTCCGCGCTCGTGTTCCCGCACGCGAGCTTCCGCACCGGGCAGCGCGAACTGGCGGAAGGGGTCTACAAGGGCGTGGCCTCCGGCAGGTGCCTGATGGCCCAGGCGCCGACGGGGATCGGCAAGACCGTGGGCACGGTGTTCGCCATGCTCAAGGCCGCGAAGCCGCAGGCGCTGGACAAGGTCTTCTACCTCACGGCCAAGTCCACCGGCCGCAGGCTGGCCCTGGACGCGGCGGCCCTGATCCGCGGCGGTACGGGACAGGTGCCGCTGCGCGTGCTGGAGCTCACCGCGCGCGACAAGGCCTGCGAGCACCGCGACAAGGCCTGCCACGGCGAGTCGTGCCCGCTCGCGCGCGGGTTCTACGACCGGCTGCCGGACGCGCGCGCCGAAGCGCTCACCGTGCCGGCGATGGACGCGGGTGCGCTGCGCGACGTGGCGCTGCGGCATGCCGTCTGCCCCTACTACCTGGCGCAGGAACTCACGCGCTGGTCAGACCTGGTGGTGGGCGACTACAACTACTGGTTCGACGGCAGCGCGATGCTGTACGCAGCGACGCTGGCGCAGGAGTGGCGCGTGGGCGTGCTGGCCGACGAGGCGCACAACCTGGTGGAGCGCGCGCGGGCGATGTACTCCGCCGCGCTGGACCAGGCGGCGCTGCGCCGCGTGCGGGCGACGGCACCGACGGCCGTGCGCGCCGCGCTCGACCGGGTGCAGCGCGGATTCACCACGGTGCGCAAGGCGCAGGCACGGGCGCAAGCTTCGCTGGATGCGCTGCCGGCGAGCTTCGTCGAGGCGCTGAAGCAGGCGTGCCTGGCGCTGGAGGCCCACTTCGCCGAGACCGGCCCCGCCAGCGTCGACGCCGCGCTGCAGGACACCTACTTCGACCTGCTCGCCTTCCAGCGCCTGGCCGAGGCCTTCGGCGACCACTCGGTGCTGGAATGGAGCGAGGCAGCGGACGTGCGCGGCAAGCCGACGGCGGTGTTGCGCATCCAGAACCAGATCCCCGCGCCCTTCCTGCGGCCCCGTTTCGCCGCGGCGCGATCGGCCACGCTGTTCTCCGCCACGCTCAGCCCGCCGCGCTACCACCAGGACATGCTGGGGCTGCCGGCCAGCACCGCCTGGATCGACGTGGAGAGCCCCTTCACCCCGGACCAGCTGAAGGTGCACGTGGTGCATCGCATCTCCACCCGCTTCGCGCACCGGCAGGGTTCGGCGGCGCCGATCGCGCGGCTGGTCGCGCAGCAGTACGAGGCGCAGCCCGGCAACTACCTTGCGTTCTTCAGCAGCTTCGACTACCTGGACCTCGTGGCGACGGAGTTCCGGCGCACCTGTGCGCACGTGCCGGTGTGGACGCAGGAGCGCGGGATGGACGAGGCGCGGCGGCAGGCCTTCGTCGACCGCTTCGTTCCCGGCGGGGCGGGCATCGGCTTCGCCGTGCTGGGCGGCAGCTTCGGGGAGGGCATCGACCTGCGGGGCGACCGGCTGGTGGGAGCGTTCGTGGCGACTCTGGGGCTGCCGCAGGTGAATCCGCGCAACGAGCAGTTGAAGGCGCGGCTGGATGCGGCCTTCGGCGCGGGCTACGACTACGCCTACCTCTATCCCGGCCTGCAGAAGGTGGTGCAGGCGGCGGGGCGCGTGATCCGCACGCAGGAGGATCGGGGCGTGGTGTACCTGATCGACGATCGTTTCGCGCGGCCGGCGGTGCGGGAGTTGTT
>DATAGN010000243.1:0-3058 GCA_036263715.1 Ramlibacter sp. | reverse complement strand
CACGGCCTTCGTCGGAGTGGACGGCGCCCAGGGTGCCGAAGCCGCTGACCTTCAGTTCGGGCTTCCACTGCGCGTGGGCGGCGCCGGCGAGGCCGGCCAGGATCAATGCCGCCAGCAGCGGCCGAATGTTGTTCCCCATGCTTCTCCTCAACGGTTTGGTTGTAACCGGACGATACCGATGGGGCCGAGGCAGGGTCAATGCGCGGGGTGCGTGGGCCGGGTGCACGGGGCCGGGCGGTGCGCGTGCGTGCGTGGACGGCGCCTGCCGTGCCGCACTGCACATGCAGCAAGTAGGGCGTGCGCCACAGCGGTGCCTGCGTGCTTAGGGAAGACGCTGAACGTTGCCCGCTCACGTAATATGACAGTTCACCCGGCGCGTGCCGGACTGCGAGGAAATCGATGCGGCTGTTTTCCTGGTCATCGCTGCTGCTGTCGCTCGGCATGCTGTTCGGGTGCTTCCCGCGCGGAGATCCATCGCAGCCGATCCCCACCGCGCTGGTGAACGCACCCGAGACGGCCCGGCGGCTGGTCGTGGTGCTCCCCGGACGCGGTGACGACGTCGAGGGCCTGCGCAGGAGCGGCATCGCGCAGGCCGTGCAGTCGGCGTGGCCGGATGCCGATGTCGTCCTGACCGGGCTCGCGCTGGGCTACTACATGGAAGGGCAGGCCGAGATCCGGCTGCACAACGAAATCATCCAGCCGGCGCGGCGCCGCGGCTATGCACAGATCTGGCTGGTCGGCGCTTCCCTGGGCGGCATGGGTTCGATCATGTACGACCGCGCCTATCCGAACCAGGTGGACGGCCTGGTGCTGCTCGCGCCCTATCTCGGTGAGGAATCCGTGCTGGCGCGGATCCGCGCAGCCGGCGGCGTGGCTGCCTGGCAGCCGCCACCGAAGCCGGGCGCGGTGACGGCCGACAACTTCGAGGTGGAGTTGTGGCGCCACGTGCAAGCCTGGGCGCGCGACCCGGCGGCCGCGCGCAAGGTGTGGCTCGCCTATGGCCGCCGCGATCGGTTCGCGCCCAGCATGCCCTTGCTGGTGCCGGTGCTGCCGGCGACGAACGTGCTGGTGCGCGAAGGCGGCCACGACTGGACCGTCTGGTCGCCGGTGACGCGCGAAGTGCTGCAGCTGGTGGACCGTCAGCGCGCGGCACTGCGCTGATGCGACGCCCGCGCGGGCTCAGACCTCCGCGATCAGCTCGATCTCGACGCAGGCTCCCATGGGGACCTGCGCCACGCCGAAGGCGCTGCGCGCGTGCGCTCCCTTGTCGCCGAACACCTGGCCGAAGAGTTCGCTGGCGCCGTTGGTGACCAGGTGCTGCTCGGTGAAGTCCGGCGTGGAGTTCACCAGGCTCATGACCTTCACGATGCGCTTGATCTTGTCGAGGTCGCCGACGGCGGCATGCAGCGTCCCCATCAGGTCCACCGCGATCGCGCGCGCGGCCTGCTTGCCTTCTTCGGTCTGCATGGTGCGGCCCAGCTGGCCGACCCAGGCCTTGCCTTCCTTCTTGGCGATGTGCCCCGAGAGGAACACCAGGTTGCCGGTGCGCACGAACGGCACGTAGGCCGCCGCGGGCGTGGCCACCGGCGGCAGCGTGATGTTCAGTTCCTTCAGCTTGTCGTAGACGCTCATGCCTGCTCTCCTTGGATGGAGCATTCTAGGGAGCGTCTGCCTCGGCGGGGGCGGCCGCTTCCGCGGGCGTGACGGTCACCGCCACACGCAGCGAGTGGTTCGCGCCGCCATGGATCACGCCGCGCATGGGCGACACGTCGGAGTAGTCGCGGCCGATGGCCAGCGTCACGTAGTCCTCGCCCGGCGCGCGGTCGTTGGTCGGATCGAGATCGGCCCAGGCACCGGGGCCGTCCGCGCCCGGCAGGTACACCGACACCCACGCATGCGAAGCATCGCAGCCCACCAGCCGCGGCTGTCCCGGCGCCGGGTTGGTGAGGAGATAACCGCTCACGTAGCGCGCGGGCAGCCCCAGGCTGCGCAGGCAGCCGAGCATCACGTGCGCGAAGTCCTGGCAGACACCCCTGCGCTCGGCCAGCGCTTCCAGCGCCGGCGTGTTCACGTCGGTCGCCGCCGGCGCGTATTCGAAGTCCTTGTGGATGCGGGCCATCAGCTCGCGCGCCGCGTCCAGCAGCGGGCGCCCGGGCTGGAACACGGGCTGGGCGTAGGCCGCAAAGGCCTCGTCGCGCGGAACGTAAGGCGAAGCGAAGGCAAATTCCGAAGCTGCGTCGTAGCGCGTGCCGCGCCGGTAGCGCATGCGCTCGGCGACCTCTTCCCAAGGCAGGCTGTCCTCCGGCTGCTGCGCCGGCGACGTCGAGACCAGGCTTTCGGCCTGCACGCGCAGCCAGTCGTGCGAGAACTGCAGGCTGAAGAAGCTGCGCGTGTTGCCGTACACGTCCACCGACTCCGTCTGCTGCGCGGGGCGCGGATCGACCGTGAGGCGATGGCTCAGGAGCTCCTGCTTCGCCGTGGTGGCAGGTTTCAGGTGCGCCATGTGCTGCGCCGTGCGCACCATGGGCGAGTAGTCGTAGGCAGTCTCGTGGACGACGTGCAGCAGCATGCGGTCAGGCTCCCACGCTGAAGCGGCCGTCGCCGGTCAGCGCGAAGTAGCGCGCGGTGAGGTCGTCGGAGAGCCGGTAGGAAGCGTCGACGCACTGCTGCAGCAGTTCGAGCAGCCGCGCATGCTGGCCGTCCTCGTCGCGCTCGCACAGCGATTCGAGCTTCCAGTGCTGCGGATCCGGCACCGGCATCGCCATCACCGGCATCACCCCCGTCGGCGAGCCCGCCAGCCGCGCCAGCCGGCCGCGCAGCGTCTGCGCGACCCAACCCAGCGAGCGGGGATTGTCCCCATCGAGCACCAGCAGGTCCAGCAGCGCCAGGATGTCGTGCCGCTGCTGGTACTGCGCGTGGAACGTGATCGTGCTGTCGAACAGCGCGACGACGGCCTCGAAGCCGCCTTCGTCGTACACGGCGCCGGTCTCGAAGGCGCTGGCGAGCGCCTGCGCCAGGAAGCCGAGGCGTTCGAGGTTGCGCCCGGTCGACAGCAGCC
>DATAGN010000242.1:0-2308 GCA_036263715.1 Ramlibacter sp. | reverse complement strand
TCGCCATCGTCGGCGGCGGCTGGGCCGGCCTCGCCGCCGCCGTGGCAGCGACGCAGCGCGGCCACCGCGTTGACTTGTTCGAGGCGGCGCGTTTCCTGGGAGGCCGTGCGCGCACGCTGGAAGTCCGCATGCCGGATGGTGCCACGGTGGCCCTCGACAACGGCCAGCACATCCTGATCGGCGCGTATGTGCAGACGCTGCGGCTGATGGAGGCTGTCGGCGTGGACCTCGGTGCCGCGCTGCTGCGCCTGCCGCTGGTGCTGCGCGACGCGCAGGGCCAGGGCATCGCCCTGCCCCACTGGCCGGCGCCGCTGGATGCCATGGCGGGCATCCTCGGCGCGCGCGGCTGGAGCTGGAGCGACAAGCTCTCGCTGTTGCGCAGCTCGCTGCGCTGGCAGGCCACGGGCTTTCGCTGCGCGCCGGAGTGCACCGTCGCCGACCTGTGCCGGGGCCTGCGCCCGCGCGTGCGCGAGCAGCTGATCGAGCCGCTGTGCGTGGCGGCGCTGAACACGCCGGCGGCGCGCGCCAGCGGCCAGGTGTTCCTGCGGGTGCTGAAGGACTCGCTGTTCGGCCGCGGCCATGGCCGCTACGGCGGCTCCAACCTCCTGCTGCCCCGGCAGGACCTGGGCCGCGTCTTCCCGCATGCCGCGCAGGGCTGGCTGCAGCAGCACGGCGCGCAAGTGCAGCTGGGCGAGCGGCTGGACAGCCTGGTGCCGCTGCAGCAGCAAGGCTTCGACGAGATCATCCTGGCCGTCCCCGCGCTGGAGGCGGCACGCCTGGTCGAATCGGGTGGCGTCGCTGCGCCCGCCTGGTGTGCGCAAGCGCGCGCACTCTGCTACGAGGCGATCGCCACGACCTATGTCACCGGCGGGCCGCGCCTGCCCTTTCCGATGCTGGCGCTCGCGGGTGGGCCGGCGCAGTTCGTCTTCGATCGTGGGCAGCTGGGAGGCCCTGCCGGCCTGCTGGCGTTCGTTGCGAGTGCGAGTCCCGCCGGGCGCGAGGAGGTCGAGCGGCAGGTGCTGGCGCAAGCCGCCGCACTCGGCTGGCCGGTGCAGGCGCTGCAGACCGTGGTGGAAAAGCGCGCGACCTTTGCCTGCACGCCCGGCCTGCAGCGGCCACCGATGCACATCGCACCGCACCTGTGGGCCTGCGGCGATTACGTCGATGGCCCGTATCCCGCCACGCTGGAAGGTGCCGTCCGCGCTGGCTTGGCCGTTGTCTCCGCCTTCAGGTAGGTTGGGTTGCGCGGCACGCGCACCCCAACACCCGTAGGTCGGCGTGAGCGCGCAGCCGAACCCCGACACCCGCCCCTACCGCATCAACTCCGTCAACTCGTCCAGGTCCCGCACCATCACATGCGGCTCCTGCGCGTGCGGCCACAGCGCATCCGAACGATTCAGCCACGCCGCCTGCATCCCGGCGTTCAGTGCGCCCAGCACGTCGAGCGTGACGTCGTCGCCGATGTGCAGCACGTCCGCGGGCACGACGTCCACCGCACCGGCGGCCGCGTGGAAGATGCGCGGGTCCGGCTTGCCGACGCCGAACTCGCGCGCACTGATGCTGGCGCGAAAGAAGCGGCCGATGCCCACGCGCTGCACGTCCGCGTTGCCGTTGGACAGCGCCACCACCGGATAGCGCGCCGCGAGGTGCTCCAGCGCCGGCAAGGCGTCGTCGAAGAAGGTCACGTTCTGGCGTTCCGAGAAGAACACCTCGAAGGCCGGATCCGCCAGCAGCGGATCCTCGCCCGCGCGATACAGGGCCAGGCGGATCGACTCGCGGCGCAGCGCGCTCATGTCGTGCTTCAGGTCGGGCCGCGCATCGGTCATCTCGTTGCGGATCTCGCGCAGCGCGGCCGGATTGGAGAACAGCGCCGCGGTCATGGGTGCGTGTTCGACCAGCCAGTCGTGCAAGGCTTTCTCCGCACGCTCGATGGTCGGCCAGATGGGCCAGAGCGTGTCGTCGAGGTCGATCGTGATCGCCCTGATTTTCCCCAGGTCAAGCATGCAGGCGAGAATACCTGATGCCCGTGAACGACCGCTCCCGCAGCGCCCATGCCCACAAGCATGGCGAGGCGCCTTCCACCGCCGTTCTGCTGTGCAACCTGGGCACGCCCGACGAGCCCACGCCGGCGGCGGTGCGCCGCTACCTCGCCGAATTCCTGAGCGATCCGCGCGTGGTGGAGATCCCGCGCGCCGCGTGGCTGCCGCTGCTGCATGGGGTGATCCTGCCGTTGCGGTCCAAGGAGTCGGCGGCCAAGTACCGCAAGATCTGGACGCCGGAAGGCTCGCCGCTGAAGGTGTGGACGGAA
>DATAGN010000241.1:0-23867 GCA_036263715.1 Ramlibacter sp. | reverse complement strand
AGCGCAGGTGCTCGAGCGCATCGTCGCCGGCCGCCTGAACAAGCAGATCGCCGACGACCTGGGCATCAGCATCAAGACGGTGGAAGCGCACCGCGCCAACATCATGGAAAAGCTGAACGCGAACACGGTCGCCGACCTGCTGAAGATCGCGCTGGGGCAGCAGCCTCCGAAAAGCTGATCACTCGCCTCGGTCCCTGAACGCAGAGTGCGCAGAGGTTACGCAGAGTGCGCAGAGAATCCCATGAGTTTTCTTTGCGTCCTCTGCGTAACCTCTGCGTCCTCTGCGTTCAACCTCTCCGCTAAATGACAGCTCAATTGATCGACGGCAACGCGCTCGCCAGGCGCGTGCGCACCGAAGTCGCCGGCCGCACCGAAGCCCTCCGGGCACGCGGCATCCAGCCCCACCTGGCCATCGTCCTCGTCGGCGAAGACCCGGCCAGCCAGGTCTACGTGAAGCACAAGGTCGCCGACAGCGAACAGACCGGCTTGAAGGCCACGCTGGAACGCCACCCCGCCAGCCTCACCGAAGAACAGCTCCTGGCCCGCATCCGGGCGCTGAACGCGGATGCGTCCGTGCACGGCATCCTGGTGCAGCTGCCGCTGCCCAGGCACATGGACTCGGCCAAGATCATCGAGACCATCGCGCCCGCGAAGGACGTCGACGGCTTCCATGTCGCCAGCGCCGGCGCGCTGATGGTGGGCCAGCCGGGCTTCTGGCCTTGCACGCCCTACGGTTGCCTGAAGATGCTGGATTCGATCGGCTACGACCTCAAGGGCAAGCACGCGGTCGTCATCGGCCGCAGCAACATCGTCGGCAAGCCGATGGCCATGATGCTGCTGGGGCGCGATGCCACGGTCACGGTCTGCCACAGCCGCACGAAGGATCTTGCGGCTTTCACGCGCCAGGCCGACGTCGTGGTCGCCGCGGTCGGCAAGCGCAACGTGCTGACGCAGGACATGGTGAAGCCGGGAGCCGTCGTCATCGACGTCGGCATGAACCGCAACGATGAGGGCAAGCTCTGCGGCGACGTGGATTTCGATGGCGTCAAAGAGGTGGCGGGCTGGATCACTCCGGTGCCGGGCGGGGTGGGCCCGATGACGCGCGCCATGCTGCTGGTGAACACGATCGAGGCGGCGGAGCGGGTGGCAGCTTAAGGGGCGTCGGGGTTCGGCGCTGGCGCGCGCTCACCGCCGACCTACAACCCCCAAAAGCCCCAGCCATCGCCTTCGAACTCGTCGTCGATCGCATCGTCGTCATCGAAGAGCCAGCCCAGGCTCGTCGGTGGGGCCTCCGGAGGCGCTGCCCCGGGTCGATCCGCCGGCTGGCGCGCCTCTTCGGAGGCCTGGCCCACGGTGGAGATCGTCGACGCCGGAACGGTGCTGGCCACCACGGCGGCCCAGGCGAATTGTCGAAAGATGTTCATGGCGTCGTCCCCGGTGCTGCTTTTCCAACAGGTTACGCACCGCCGATGAACCCTTCCTGAACGAAGCGCGGGCAATGGCCGCAATCGGGAATGCCAATCCCGCGCTGCCCTTGCAGAGCCGCGAGGTGCCGCAAAATGAGCGGCATGAGCAACCCCCTTCTCGACTTCAACGACCTTCCCCTCTTCGACCAGGTGCGGCCGGAACACGTCGGCCCCGCCGTCGACGAACTGCTGGGCCAGGCGGACCAGGCACTCGCCGCGGTCACGCAACCCGACTTCCCGGCGGACTGGAACGCGGTCGCCAGGCACCTGGACGTCGCCACGGAACGCCTCGGTCGCGCCTGGGGCATGGTGGGGCACCTCAACGCGGTGGCCGACACGCCGGAACTGCGCGCTGCCTACAACGAGGCGCTGCCGCGCGTCACCGAGTTCTGGACGCGCCTGGGGTCCGACGAGAAGCTCTATGCCAAGTACAAGGCGATCGATGCGAGCAAGCTCACGGCGGAACAGCAACAGGCGCACAAGAATGCGCTGCGCAACTTCGCCCTGTCGGGCGCGGAGCTCACCGGCGCGGCCAAGGAACGTTTCGCGCAGATCCAGGAGCGCCAGGCCGAACTGAGCCAGAAATTCAGCGAGAACGCCCTGGACGCCACGGACGCCTTCTCCTACTACGCCAGCGAGGAGGAGCTCGATGGCGTTCCGCAGGACGTCGTGCATGCCGCCCGCTCGGCCGCGGAAGCCGAGGGCAAGCCGGGCTACAAGCTCACGCTGAAGATGCCCAGCTACCTGCCGGTCATGCAGTTCGGCCACAACCGCACCCTGCGCGAACGCCTCTATCGGGCGTACGTCACCCGCGCCAGCGACCAGGGCGACCCGAAGTTCGACAACTCCAGCCTGATCCGCGAGATCCTGGCCTTGCGCCAGGAAGAAGCCAGGCTGCTCGGTTTCAGGAACTTCGCCGAGGTGTCGGTGGTGACCAAGATGGCGGATTCGCCGGAGCAGGTGATCCGCTTCCTGCGCGACCTCGCCAACCGCGCGCGTCCCTACGCACTGAAGGACGTGCAGGACATGCGCAGCTTCGCCCGGGAGAACCTCGGCATCGAGGATCCGCAGGCCTGGGACTTCGCCTACATCGGCGAGAAGCTCAAGGAAGCGCGTTATTCCTTCAGCGAGCAGGAGGTCAAGCAGTACTTCACCGCGCCCAAGGTGCTGGCGGGCCTGTTCAAGATCGTCGAGACGCTGTTCGAGGTGGAGCTGCGCAAGGACTACGCCCCGGCCTGGCACCCCAGCGTGGAGTTCTATCGCATCGAGCGCGCAGGGGAACTGGTCGGCCAGTTCTACCTGGACCCCTCGGCGCGCACCGGCAAGCGCGGTGGCGCCTGGATGGACGACGTGCGCGCGCGCTGGCTGCGGCCGGACGACGGCAGGCTGCAGACGCCCATCGCGCACCTGGTCTGCAACTTCGCCGAAGGCGTGGACGGGCGGCCGCCGCTGCTGACGCACGACGACGTGATCACCCTCTTCCACGAGTGCGGCCACGGCCTGCACCACATGCTGACGCGCGTGAACGAGCGCGACGTGTCCGGCATCAGCGGCGTGGAGTGGGACGCGGTCGAACTCCCCAGCCAGTTCATGGAGAACTTCTGCTGGGAATGGGGCGTGCTGAAGCACATGACGGCGCACGTGGACACCGGCGAGCCGCTGCCGCGCGCCCTGTTCGACAAGATGATGGCGGCCAAGAACTTCCAGAGCGGCCTGGCCACGCTGCGGCAGATCGAATTCGCCCTGTTCGACATGTTGTTGCATTCCGAACACGATCCGGCCAGCGATTTCATGCCGCTTCTGCAACAGGTGCGCGAGGAAGTATCGGTGCTGCACCCGCCCGCCTTCAACCGCATGGCGCATACTTTCAGCCACGTTTTCGCGGGGGGCTACGCGGCGGGCTATTACAGCTACAAATGGGCCGAAGTCCTCAGTGCCGACGCCTACGCCGCCTTCGAGGAAACGGCGGGCGAGGACGGCCTTCCGAGCGTGAAGACCGGCCGCAAGTACCGCCAGGCGATCCTGGAAGCGGGGGGCAGCCGGCCCGCCATGGAGTCCTTCAAGGCCTTCCGCGGGCGGGAACCCACACTGGACGCGCTGTTGCGCCATCAGGGAATGGCCTGACACAATAGGCGGATGACCGAGGGGAAAACAACGATGTCGTTCGTCCGCCTGGCCGCTGCCGCGGCACTCGCCAGCCTGGCCCTGGCCGGGACGGCGGGCGCGCAGCAGGTCTTCCGCATCGTCGGGCCGGACGGGAAGGTGACCTTCACGGACCGGCCGCCGCAGGACGCCCGCGCAACGCCGGCGCCCACCGTCACCCTGCCCGGCACCGGCGGTGGCGGCAACGTGCAGCTGCCCGCCGAACTGCGCAACGTCAGCAGCCGCTTCCCGGTGACGCTCTACACGGGCTCCGACTGCACGCCGTGCAACCAGGCGCGCAACCTCCTGGCCAGCCGCGGCGTGCCCTTCACAGAGCGTACCGTCACGAGCAACGAGGACATCCAGGCGCTCGAGCGCCTGATGGGCGATTCGCCCCGCGTGCCCTTCGCCACCATCGGCGGGCAGCACGTCAAGGGCTTCTCGGACGTGGAGTGGTCGCAGTACCTCGACGCCGCCGGCTACCCCAAGACCTCGCAACTGCCACCCGGCTACCGCAACCCGCCGGCGACGCCGCTGGTGGCGGTGCAGCCGACGCCGATTCCCGCTGCCGCCGGGGGAAATCAGCAGCAGCAGGCCGCGCAGCCGCAACAGCCGTCGCCGCCTGCGTCGCCGAGCGCGCCGTCGCGCACCAATCCGGCCGGCATCCAGTTCTAGTAGCTCAGGGTCTCCACGCCACCGGCGGTGGCGAGCAGGCAGACCTGGGCCTTCTGGTGGGCGAACACGCCCACCGTCACCACGCCCGGCCACTGGCTCACTTCGCTTTCGAAGGCCAGCGGGTCGCGGATCTGCAGGCCCGTGACGTCCAGGATGTGCTGCCCGTTGTCCGTCACGAGGGGCTGGCCGTCCTTCAGGCGCACCTTCGCTGTTCCGCCGAGCGCGGCGAACAGGCGCTCGATGCGCCGCGTGGCCATCGGGATCACCTCCACCGGCAGCGGGAACTTGCCGAGCACGTCCACGCGCTTGGAGGCGTCGGCGATGCAGACGAAGCGCCGCGACTGCGCCGCCACGATCTTCTCGCGCGTCAGGGCCGCCCCGCCGCCCTTGACCATGTGGCCGCGGCCGTCGATCTCGTCGGCGCCGTCGATGTAGACGGCCAGCTCGTCGACCTCGTTGGCATCGAAGACGCGGATGCCGATGGCGCGCAGCCGTTCGGTGGAGACCACCGAGCTCGACACAGCCCCCGGCACCTGGTCCTTCATCGCCGCGAGCGCGTCGATGAACTTGTTGACCGTGGAGCCGGTCCCCACGCCCACGATCTCGCCGGGGACCACGTATTTCAGCGCGGCCTGTCCGACCAGCGCCTTGAGTTCATCCTGCGTCACGCGACAATCCCCGGTTCGACCTGTTGAAGAAGCCTGGATTATCGGATGTCGCTCCTCCCCTACGGCCTCGCCCGGCCTTTCCTCTTCGGCCTGGAGCCGGAGACCGCGCACGAACTGACGCTGGGCACGCTGGCGCGCGTGCAGGGCACGCCCTTCGCGTGGGCCTACCGCAACGCCTTCGTGCCCGACCCGATCGAGCTGGCCGGCCTGCGCTTTCCCAACCGCGTGGGCCTGGCCGCCGGCCTGGACAAGAACGCCCGCTGCATCGACGCGCTGGGCGGCATGGGCTTCGGCTTCGTCGAGGTGGGCACCGTCACGCCGAAGCCGCAACCGGGCAACCCGCGGCCGCGCATGTTCCGCATCGAGCAGGCGCAGGCCCTCGTCAATCGCCTGGGCTTCAACAACGACGGCCTGGATGCTTTCGTCGCGAACGTGCAGCGTTCGTCGTTCCGCCGCCAGGGTCGCTTGCTGGGCCTCAACATCGGCAAGAACGCGAGCACACCCATCGAGGAGGCCACGCGCGACTACCTCGCCTGCCTGGACGGCGTCTACCCGCATGCCGACTACGTGACGGTCAACATCTCCAGCCCGAACACGAAAAACCTGCGTGCGCTGCAGGGCGACGAAGCGCTGGATGCCCTGCTCTCGGCCATTGCGCGCCGCCGCGAGGAGCTCACCCGCGTGCATGGACGGCGCGTTCCGCTGTTCGTCAAGATCGCCCCCGACCTGGACGACGCGCAGGTCGACGTGATCGCGGCGACGCTGCGCCGTCACGGCATGGACGGCGTGATCGCCACCAACACCACGATCTCGCGCGAGAAGGTCAAGGGCCTGCCGCATTGCGACGAGGCGGGCGGCCTGAGCGGCGCGCCGGTGCTGGAGGCCAGCAACCGGGTCATCGCGCTGCTGCGCGCCGCACTGGGCAGCGGCTATCCGATCATCGGCGTGGGCGGCGTCATGAGCGCGCGCGATGCGCTGTCCAAGCTGCAGGCCGGCGCGGATGTCGTGCAGATCTATACGGGGTTGATCTATCGGGGTCCGGGGTTGGTGGACGAGATTGCGCGGGCCTTCGTAGGTCGGCGGTGAGCGCGCGCAGCGCCGAACCCCGACGCCTTTCGGATCGGCGGGGTTCGGCGCGTTGCGCGCTCACCCCGCCCTACGAGAGCAACGCCACGGCGTACTCGCCGATCGCCAACGCACTCGTCAACCCCGGCGACTCCACCCCGAACAGGTTCAACAGCCCCGGCACCCCATGCAGCGCCGGCCCGTCGATGCGGAAGTCCGGCGCCTTCTCTTGCGGGCCATGGATCTTGGGCCGCACGCCGCTGTAGCTGGGGGCCAGCGCGCCGTCCGGCAGCCCCGGCCAGTAGCGGCGCACTTCGGCATAGAAACCGTCGGCCCGTGCAGGGTCGACCCGGTAGTCGATCTCCTCCGGCGTCTGCACGTCCAGCCACTCGATGTCGGGCCCGAACTTCGCCTGGCCGCCCAGGTCCAGCGTCAGGTGCGTGCCCAGGTGCGCGTCCCCGGGAGCGGGATAGACCAGGTGCGTGAAGGGCGCACGGCCGCTCAAGGCGTAGTAATTGCCCTTGGCGAACCACTCGCGCGGGATGAACTGCGCGTCGAGTCCCTCGAACTTGCGGGCAAGGCCCGGCGCATGCAGCGAGCCCGCGTTGACCAGCACGTCGCAGGCGAGCTCGCTGCCATCGGCAAAGCGCAGCACGTGCGGCTGCCCTGGCGTGTTCGACAGCGTCGCACCCACTGCCGTCGTGGCCAGGGCCACCATCCCGCCCTCGCGCTCCAGGTCGCCCTGCAGCGCCAGCATGAAGCCGTGGCTGTCGACGATCCCCGTGCTGGGCGACAGCAACGCCGCGATGCACTGCAGTGCAGGCTCCAGCGCCCGCGCCTGGTCGCCTTCCAGGAATTCGACGGGCACGCCGTTCGCGGCCGCGCGGTCCTGCAGGCCGCGCAGCGCCCGCACCTCGGCATCGTCGTGGGCGACCGTCAGCTTGCCGCAGCGGCGATGCTCCACGCCATGCGAGGCGCACAGCGCATACAGCAGCTCCTTGCCACGCACGCACAGGCGCGCCTTGAGCGATCCGGGGGTGTAGTACAGGCCGGCGTGGATCACCTCGCTGTTGCGCGAGCTCACGCCCTGCCCGATGCCGGCCTGCGACTCGATGACGATGGTCTCGCGCCCGGCTTGTGCGAGCGCCCGCGCCACCGCCAGTCCCACCGCGCCGGCGCCGACGACGACTGCCCCGACCCGATCCATCAGGACAGCTTCCTCGGATCGGTCCCCAGGAGTTGCTCCACCAGCTGGCGCAGGTGGCCGCGCAAGCGTTCGAAGCCTGCGTGGGGGCGCAGCGTGTCCTCGTCCATGTACAGCTTGCGATTCACTTCCAGCTGGATGCTGTGGCGATGTTCGGCCGGCCTGCCGTAGCGCCGCACCAGTTCCACGCCCTTGTAGGGATGGTTGTATTCGACGCCGTAGCCGAAGCCGCGCAGGATGTCCACGATGCGCAGCGACAGCGCCGGCGCGGCGCTGGTGCCGTCGCGGTCGCCGATGACGAAATCCGCATGCACGAGGCCGGGGAAGTCGGTCGAATGGCTGCCGGAGACGGCGGGCATCGAATGGCAGTTCAGGTGGATGCTGTAGCCGTGCCGCGCATGCGCCTCGTCGATGGCAGCGGCCACGGCCGCGTGGTACGGCTTCCAGCAACGCTCGATGCGCTGGCGCACCTCCGCGGCCGTCAGCTTGCGGTCGTAGATGTCCAGGCCTTCATCGGTGCAGCGCCACACCAGGCCCTTGCCCAGGCGAACCTTGGCCCGCGCACGGGCATCCGTTTCCAGCGGGTCGGGCCAGGGCTCCGACAGCAGGGACACGTCCAGTTCCGTCACGTTGCGGTTGGCGTCGAGGTAGCTGCGCGGGAACAGTGCCTCGATCCAGGCGACGCCGAGCGCGGGCGCGAAGTCGTAGAGCTTCTCGACGTGCGTGTCTTCGGCGCGCCGCAGCGTGCGCAGGTCGCAGGCGGGCCGGAAGTCCTCGGGGTAGTCCACGCCACTGTGCGGCGAGTCGAGCACCAGGGGTGCGCTGCCCGGGATGGATCGGATCAGCGTTTGCATGCCCCGATTGTCGCTGAACCACCAGCAGCCTCGGTGCTGGGTTGGCTCGGATCCGCAGGTGAACGCAGAGTGCGCAGAGGTTACGCAGAGTGCGCAGAGAAAAGGAAAAGGGCTTGAAGAGAACACCTCCTTTTCTGGCTGTTCTCTGCGTCCTCTGCGTAACCTCTGCGTCCTCTGCGTTCACCGACCTCGGCGCACCCTCCAGCCTATCAGCCGCCGAATTCAGCCCGCAACTGCTTCGCCGCCTCCACCATCGCCCGCAGCTTGCCGTAGGCCACCTCGCGCGGCAGGTACTTCATGCCGCAGTCCGGGGCCAGGATCACCTGCTCCGGCTTCACGTGCTCCAGCGCCCGGTGGATGCGCTTGACCACCACGTCCGGCGTCTCCACCTGCATGTCGCTCAGGTCCAGGCAGCCCACCAGCACCTGCTTGCCGTTCAGCTCGCGCAGCACCTTGGTGTCCAGGTGCGACTGCGCGGTCTCGATCGAGACCTGGTGGCAACTGCACCCCGCCAGTTCCGGCAGGAAGGAATAGCCGCTCGGCCGCGCGTGGATCACGGCCGCATAGCCAAAGCAGATGTGCACGCAGGTCGTCCCCTGCACGCCTTCCAGCGCCCGGTTCAGCGCCGCCAGGCCGTACTGGCGCGCCTTTTCGGGCCGTGCCTGCATGTAGGGTTCGTCGATCTGCACCACGTCGGCACCCGCGGCGAACAGGTCCTTGATCTCCGCATTCACCGCGACGGCATAGTCCAGCGCCGCTTCTTCCTCGCTGGCGTAGAAGTCGTTCTGCGCCTGCTGCAGCATGGTGAAGGGGCCGGGCACGGTGATCTTGATCTGCCGCGTCGTGTTGGCGCGCAGGAAGCGCAGGTCGTCCAGTTCCACGCCACGCTTGCGGCGGATGCGGCCGACGATGCGCGGCACGGGGTTCGGATGCCCCGAGCGGTCCAGCGCCGTGCCCGGGTTGTCCAGGTCCACGCCTTCCAGCGCGGTGGCGAAGCGGTTGGAGTAGCTTTCGCGGCGGATCTCGCCGTCCGAGACGATGTCCAGCCCGGCATCCTCCTGCGCCCGGATCGCGAGCAGCGTCGCATCGTCCTGCGCCTCGGCGAGGTGGGGCTCGGGAATGCGCCACAGCTCGCGCGCGCGCACCCGCGGCGGGAAGCGCCCGGCCAGCTTGGCGCGGTCGATCAGCCACTCGGGCTGGGGGTAGCTGCCGACGATCGTCGTTGGAAAAAGCATGCCGTCTCCTGGGATGGTGGGGCCAATCTGGCACACCACCGGGCCAGGCGCAATCGGGTCATTCGACGTTGCGCCGCGTCGCGGCGTACGCGCCACCCGCGCCCATGGCGAGCGCGACACCCCAGAACAGGGGCAACATGCCCACCGCGCTGCCCACCGCGCCGAAGCCCAGGGGCAGCACCGTCTGGCCCAGGCTGATCATCGCCGAGCGCAGGCCCACGGCCTCGCCGGTGCGGTTCGGCGGCGCCGCAACGTGCAGCAGGCTCATCACCGTGGGCTGCCCGGAGCCAAGCACGAGGCCAAGCGCAAACGCCAGCGGCACCATCGTCGACGCCGTGGTGCAGAAGGGAAACAGCAGGTAGCCGGTGGCCGAGAGCACCAGCGCCGCCGCGATCAGCCGCCATTCGGAGACGCGGCGGGCGATCCACGGCAGCAGCATGCGCACCGTGGCACTGCCCACGCCGAACGCGCCCGCCACGATGCCGATGGCAGTGGCCGACAAGCCGCTGCGGGCGCCGTGCAGCGGCACGAGGAAGGTGAAGAGGTCCCAGCCCGCGCTGATCATCGCGCTGACGATCAGCACGGCGCGCAGCCGCGACAAGCGCAGCAAGTCGGCCACGCCCTTCCTGGCCACCGCCTGCTCCTCTTCGCGGGGCGGCAGCGGCGGCGCGTCGCGCAGCAGCAGTCCCGCCAGCGCTGCCGGGAGGGCGAGCAGCAGGAAGGCGAAGCGATAGCCCACGGTGTCGATCGCCACACCCGCCAGCAACGGCCCGACCAGCGCCGACAGCGAAAAGCCCACGGCCATCAGGCCGAAGGCGCGCGCGCGGCCTGCGGCGCCGGCCAGGTGCCCGATGGCGTTGTTCACGCCGACGTGCGCGATCATGAAGGCGCTGCCCACGACCACGCTCGTGAGCGCCAGGCCCGCCAGCGTCGGCAGCGCCGCCGCGAGCAGCAGGCCCGCGACCACGCCAGCGAGCGAGATGGCGGCGGGGCGCCGGTAGCCCGCGCGATCCACCCAGCGGCCGATCGGCACCGCCACGAAGGTCGGCACCAACATCATCAGGCTCATCAGCAGCCCGACCTCGAAGGGAGAGGCTTGCAGTTGCAGCGCTTGCAGGGAGATGGCGAGGCGGGCGCCGCCGAAGCTGGCGTGGCTGATCGCGAGCAGCAGGATCAGCCGCAGGATGGAAGTAGCAGGAATTTCTGAAGGACGGGAGCGCACCCGTGCATGGGAGTGTATCGATGTTAACGCCGCCCGCGCAGCCCGTCGTCTGCGGACTACACAAGCTTCGTCCCTTCTTGCCTGTGCCGCCGTGCTGGGGTGGTTAGATTCCCGGGGAAGGAAACGCACATGGCCTCCAGGAAAGCAAAAGACATCGGCCTCGCCGTGCTGGTCGCGGCGGTGGTCGCCGCCGGCGGCCTGGGCACGCTCGCCTACTACCAGCGCGCTAACGCGCCGCAAGGCACGCCGGTCGCTGCCGCGCCGCAGGCGCAGGCCCCGGCCGCCCCCGCGGCCGACGCGGAACCGCCGGCACCCGCTGCGCCTCCCGGAACGGAGACCGTGCCCGCCGAGGAAGCCGAGACCGACCGCGGCACCAACGCCGCATCTCCCGGGGGCCCGACCCTTTCCTTCGGCCGCGCCTTCGGGCTGCACCGCACGCCGGACCCGCTGCGCCTGAACGCCAGCGCCGCGATCGTGGTGGACCACGACACGGGCCAGGTGCTGATGCAGAAGAACGACAACGCCGTGCTGCCGATGGCATCGCTCACCAAGCTCATGACGGCCCTGCTGGTGGCCGAGGCCAAGCTGCCGATGGACGAGGTGCTGACGATCACCGAGGAAGACGTGGACAACGAGCGCCACAGCCGCTCGCGGCTGCGCGTCGGCACGCAGCTCACCCGCGAGGAAGCGCTGCACCTGGCCCTGATGTCGAGCGAAAACCGCGCCGCGCATGCCCTGGGCCGCACCTACCCCGGCGGGCTCCAGAAGATGGTGGCCACGATGAACGCGCGCGCCCGGCAGCTCGGGATGACGAACACCAGCTATGCCGACCCGACCGGCCTGTCGAACCAGAACCGCTCCACGGCGGCGGACCTGGCCAAGCTCGTGCGCGAAGTGGCCAAGCATTCCAAGCTGAACGACTTCTCCACCACCTCGTCGCACCTGGCCAACCTGGGCGGCCGCAACCTGCAATACCTCAACTCCAACCGGCTGGTGCGCAACGAGCGCGCCGGATGGGACATCGAGCAGCAGAAGACCGGCTACATCATCGAGGCCGGCCGTTGCCTGACCATGCTGACCAAGGTGGCC
Source organism: Ramlibacter sp. (assembly GCA_036263715.1). Taxonomy (GTDB): domain Bacteria; phylum Pseudomonadota; class Gammaproteobacteria; order Burkholderiales; family Burkholderiaceae_C; genus Ramlibacter. The sequence goes on along the minus strand of DATAGN010000241.1, from coordinate 12,247 downwards.
GGCCACAACCTGATCATGGTGCTGCTCGACTCCGAGAGCAACGGCACCCGCATCGCCGACGTGCAGAAGATGCGCCGCTGGGTGGTGGCGCAGAACGGCTGGGACGACGACATCGCCGTCGCGAAGGCCGAGGCCAGGCCGGCGCGCAAGGCTGCGGCCGCCGAGAAGAAGAGCGTCGTCGCGAAGAAGGACAAGGACGCGGACAAGGCAAAGACCTCCGTCGCCCGCGCCAAGGCCAAGGACAAGCCGGCCGGCAAGACGACGGTCGCGGCCAGGAAGAAGGCCACGCCCAAGGGAGAAGCCACCGCCGAAAAGAAGGACGGTGGCCGCGTGAAGCAGACTTTCGCGGCGCGCAAGGACGGCGACAAGAGCTGAGCGTCTCCCGCACTCGCCCTTAGGGAGCATCCCTCTTCCTGCGGTCGAGCTGCAGCGCGACACTGCGCGCAGGGAGACGCAACATGCAACCGACCAAGACCAGCGCCGGCCTGCAGGTGATGAAGGATCGCTCGGTGCGACTCACGCCTCGGCAACGCGCAGCCTTCATCCTGGTGGATGGCAAGCGCAGCATCGGCGAACTGCTGGAGTCCACGGCCCCGGCGGGCGTCACGCGCGAAGACGTCGACCAGCTGTTCGCGCTTGGGCTCATCACGCACGAACGGGCCTCTGCGACGGCGCCGGCACAAGCCACTTCTGCCCGTGCAGCGACCGCAGGCACGTCGCCCCAGGAGCGTTATGCGGCTGCCTATCCCATCGCAGCCAGGCTGACGGGATCCCTCGGGCTGCGCGGTTTTCGCCTGAACCTCGCCGTCGAGGCAGCGACGTGCTTCGATGACCTGCTGGCGCTGGCGCCCAGGATCCGGGAGGCAGTTGGCGACGAGCGATTCGCACCTCTGCAGGACGTGATCACCCCGTAGCTGGAGCCCAGGCCCTCCACACCCAACGCTGAGGCACGCATGTGCTCGGCGTCAGCCGAACGTCCGCCCAATGCCGGATTTGTCCGACACAGAGGCACCAAGCGACGAATATTGCCAGCCTGAGCTTCGAACTTCGACGTGTCCTACCTGTCTATCAGTAGCCTCCTACACGGGAGGACAAACACAGAGGACACATGCAGACCACCACGAAAGTTTCCACCTTCCGCGCCGCCGCGATCGTTGCCGCCCTGGGCGCGTTCGCTGGCCTGTCGAGCCAGATGGTTCCTTCCGTGACCTCGTTCACCGGCCAAGGCGCCACCGCCGCTGCCGTTGCCAAGACGACGACCGCTGCCGCTGCCGTGGCGCGCACGACCGCCGCTGCCGCCAGCACCACCGCCGCCGCCGCCGTGAAGGCCGTGACCGCCGCCGGCACGCCCGGCGTGTCGATGGCTGCGCCTGCCGCCCAGGCCGCCGTGCAGTTCGCCTCCGAAGAGGCGCTGCGCGCCCGCATCAAGTGGGTCCCGGTGCGCTACGCCGGCGAGAACCTGAAGACCCTGGACGAGGCCTCCCGCCTGCTGCTGGCGCAAGCCGCCGCCGAGCGCGCGAAGCTGGGTGAAGTCGGCCTGAGCTTCGAGGACGTCTACGGCGTCATCTGGGCCGAAACCTCCTGGATCCCGCGCACCGGCATGGGCAAGAACGGCGTGCAGAGCCTGGGCCTGGCGCAGTTCGAGCCGCGCACCGCGCGTGGCCTGGGCCTGAAGAACCCCAACGACCCGGTGCAGGCCGTGTACGCCGCCGCCGTGAACATGAAGCATGGCGCCGAGTGGGCCGCCGACAAGATCGAGCACCTGAAGCTGACCCCCGAGCAGCGCGCCGAGAAGATCCGCGAAGGCGTGTCGATCTACTACAACCTGTCCATCAAGGGCCGCAACAAGTGGGACGGCCAGAACACGGCCATCCTGCCGGTCGAGACCCAGCGCCACATCACCAACGTGCGCCTCGGTGCCGAGAAGGCTTCGGACATCGCCGAAGAGATCGTGATCTGAGCGCCGCGACCTGAATAGAAAAACGCCACCTTCTGGTGGCGTTTGGCTTTCAGCCGCGGTTAAGCGGCCTTGTGCGATTCGTAGACCGCCTGCGTCCTCCATGCGGTCAGCTTGTCCTGGGCCACGGAGTGCCGGATGTACCGGTGCCAGATGAATGCCAGGTCGAACAGCAGGATGGCAAGCCACCACAGGTACCAGAACGCGCCGATGGCCAGCACGAGGGGCCACGCCGGCCCGTGCGTGGGGTCCCCGAACACGTGCAGCACCGAGAACAGGACCACGAAGCCCATGCCGGTCCAGACCAGCATGCGCCGTCCCATCCTGCGGCGCGTACGCACCAGCCCCGTGGCGGCGAAGACGGTGATGGCGCTGGCGATCACGATCTGGAGCGTGGGGAGGCCTTCCACGTAGCGCACCAGCAGCCAGGCCGCAGCACCGAACGCCAGCACGAGCGCGATGCGCGTGGCCACGTGCGAGAGCCGGTCCCATCGCAGCTTGACCAGGCGCAGCATCCGCGAAGCGACGGTCACCGTCAGCAGCTGGAAGGCCAGCAGCGTGACCGGCAACGCAATCTCGAAGATGTCCATGCCATCGTTCTGCATGTACGTGTTCACGCCCTTGAACAGCAGGTACATGGCCAGCAGGTGCAAGATGGCCACCAGCAGGTACGGCAGTCCGTAGCTGACCGTCCGCGCCCAGGCCGAATCGGCGGGCCGCTTGGGGTCCGCAGCCTCGCCGGCGGAGGCGCGGGTAACGGTCGCCGGCCGGAGCACGACGTTGTCGATGAAGTGGCCAAAGACATCGGCGTCCTTCCAGTAGTCGACGTGCGCCTTGCCCGGCAGCGGATAGCGCGTGAAGCCGATGTCGTGCGAGGCCGGGAATTCGAATGCCGTGCACTTGCACTCGCGCAGGAAGGCGCGCGCGGTGTCGAGCTGGAACCCGACCGGGTCGCCGAAGTCGTAGTAGTTGCGCCAGTCGATCGGCTGCTTCGGCTGGTTGGTGAATTTCGACGGTTCGCCGTCGGCGACGCGGAACGGATCCCACAGGCGATCCCACAGCAGCAGGTGCTTGTCGATCGGCGAGCCGAAGGTCATGTAGCCGCGCACGTGGCGGATCCAGTCCATGGGGACGAAGCCGGCTTCGCCATCCACCGGGTGCGGCTGGGGGTCGGAGACGCGCGTGCCGGTCAGCGCCTGCAGCAGCGCGAGGAAGCTGACCACCGTGCCCTCGCTGTGCGCGACGATGTAGATCTCGGGCATGCCCTGTGCGTCGCCGAACTGCTGCACGATGCCCGCCATCGCCTGGTGGAAGCGGCCGAGGATCTTTTCCCGCTGGCCGGGGAATTCGGTGACGACCTGCACGTCATTGACGTAATCGCGCAGCAGCGGCGCGAGGTCGAACTTGAACAGCCCCATCTTGTCGGCCACGGTGCACAGGTTCTCGAGCACCTCGACGGACTCCACCATTTCCTCGATCACGCCGGCGGCGCGGTCGAAATCGTGGGGCAGCAGCTTTTCATCCTTGTGCCGCGGCCGGTACACAGCCTCGGAACGGCTGACGATGGTCTTGGCCCAGGCCTTCGTCTCCTCGACGGTGTCGCCGGCCTTGACCACGACACGCGGGATGTCCGCCCAGTACACCTCGGCGAACCCGATCTGCGCCAGCTGGTCCAGCATGGCTGCATCCTTGTCATCCGGCTTGTATTCGGGCAGGTCGAGGCCGCTGACCTTCACCTTCGCCGTGCCCTCCACGCTGAAGTAACCCAAGGGCATCAGTGGCAGTGGCGGGTCGAGCTTCGCGCCGAACTGGGTGGCCACCGCGCGGATGGTCTCGGCGTGGCTCTGGTCGCCCACGCCGTGGATGGCGACGACGATCTTGCGGAACTTGGGAGTGGACGTCATGGCGCCTCCTGGTGCGCGTGCCAGTGTGATGAGCAGCCGGCGCGCGTCCCTCCCCCGTTCGGCGGAGACGGCCTTAGGGGAATTCGTTAGGGCACGCGCGCCTACTGCACCGCCGGGCCCGGAACGAACACGTCGCTGAAGAAGTGGTGGGCATCCAGCCCACGCTCGTCAACGCACGCCTTGCGCACGGCGGCCACCATCACCGGCGAGCCGCAGCAATACACCTCGTGCCCCGCCAGCGAGGCGGGCGCGTGCGCGCGCAGCGCATCGTCCACCCGTCCATGGAAACCGCCCAGCGCCTGCGCGTCGCTCGCGTCCTCGATGGCTGGAATGAACACGAACTGCGGCCACAGCTTCTTCCAGCGCTCCACCGCCGCCGGCAGGTAGATGCCCTCGCGATTGCGGCCGCCCCACAACAGCGTCACGGGGCGGCGGATGCCCTTCTTCGCCATGTCGTCCAGCAGCGACTTCACCGGCGCGAAGCCGGTGCCGCCGACCACGCACAACATGGGCGCCTCGGACGCTTCCTTCAGCTCGAAGCTGCCGAAGGGAAGCTCCACCTGCAGCGTGTCGCCGGCCTTCAGCTGCGCAACCATCTGCGTGAACTGCCCGCCGGGGACGTGGCGGATGTGCAGCTGCAGGGTGTCGCTCTCGTGCGGCGGGTTGGCCATGGAGTACGAGCGGCGGCTGCCGTCGGGCAGGCTCACCTGCAGATACTGGCCGGCGCGGAACTTCGCGCGCTGCCCCGCCGGCAGCCGCAACTGCAGCAGGCTCACGTCGGCCGCGGCCAGCGTGTTGCGGAACACCTTGGCCGTGAAGGTCTTGCGGGCCGCCGGATCGAAGCGGTGCCACGCCTGCGGCACGATCTCGAGGTCGCCGAGCGGCAGGCACTGGCAATACAGGTGCTCGCTGGGGGCGGCGGCTTCACTCGCGGGGCATTGCACCTCACCGCCCGCGACGCCGCCGGCGCAATTGCCGCACACGCCCTTGCGGCACGAGTACGGCATGGCGATGCCGGCCTTGAGCGCCGCATCCAGGATCGTCTGCGTGGCTTCGCAGGGAAAGCGGACCTCGCTGCCGGCGATGCGGATGTCGAAAGCCATGGTGGTCCGTTCAGGCGATGCCGCCGACCAGCCGCAGGCTGCGCAGCAGCGCATCCGGCCGGGCCGCACCGGTGCCGGCGATGTCCATCGCGCTGCCGTGGCCCGTGCTGGCCAGCAGCACGTCGGCGCCGATCGACATCGCGCTGGCCGCTTGCGGCGCCAGCATCTTCACGGGGATGTGGCCCTGGTCGTGCAGCATGGCCACGTACAGGTCGTGCTTGCGGTCGGCCAGCAGCACGTCCGCGCCCTGCGGGCCGGTGACGTCGACGCCCATTTCCTGCAGGCGACGCGCCGCGGGCACCACGTGCTCGGCATCTTCCGGGCCGAACAGCGTGCCTTCGGACGCGTGCGGATTGATGCCGAACAGCGCCACCTTCGGCTGCGCCAATCCCAGCATCCGGCAGCCGCGCAGGCCCGCCTGCGTGGCGGCGACGACCAGCTCAGGCGTGATCCGCGAAAGCGCCGTGGCGACGCTCTCGTGCAGCGTGACGTGCACGATGCGCAGGCCGCCGCCCACCAGCAGCAGGAAGACGCTGTCCTCCGGCTGGCCGCACACGCGTGCCACCAAGGACGGATAGCCGCTGAAGGGAATGCCGGCCTGGTGGATCGCGGTCTCGTGATGCGGCCCGGCAACGACGGCGTCGAATTCGCCGGCGCGGCAGGCCTGGATCGCGGCACTGGCGGAGGCGACGGCACTCGCGCCGCCAGCGGCGTTGACCTCGCCGAAGCGCGCGGACGGCGCCGGCAATTCGCCGGCGGGACGCAACGCGATCGCAGCCAGCACATCCTGGGTGCCGGTCGCCGCCGCAGCGCGCTCCAGCACCGCGCGCGGGCCGAACACCGTGATGCGCAGGCGGCTCTCGTCGCGCAACTCGCGCAAGGCCTTGAGCACGATCTCGGGGCCGATGCCGTTGGGGTCGCCGACGGACAGCGCGATGCGGCGGGGCATGGTGCTCACAGCGGCAGGGCCAGCAGGGTGTCGGTCACGGTGCTGTCGCACACGGCGACGCGCTCGGCCAGCAACAGCTTGCCCTCGGCGAGCACGAAGCGGTCGCGGTATTCGCCCGTGGCGAACAGCACCGTCTCGCCCGTGGCCATGATGCGCGCCACCATGAAGGGCGTGCGCGCCCGCGCGCTGCGCTCCTCCGCGTGTTCCAGCAGCGGGATGCCCAGCAGGTGGCGATAGCGCTGGCGCTCGTAGATGTTCGCCTCGCGCAGTGCAGCGATGCGGTCCTCCAGCATCGCCCGCGAGTCGGCATAGACGATGCCCGCGGGCAGGCCTTCCCGCTCGTTTTCGACGTTCGTGATGCGGTAGCGGCAATCGGGCGCGAAGAAGGACGGCCACTGCTCCAGCGCATCGGTGTCGATCGCCTGCGCGTAGGCGGCGTTGAAGGCGCACAGGGCGAGCAGGTCGATCATGCTCAGGCTCCCATGTGGGCGCGGTACGCCTTCCAGAAGCCGCGCACCGAGGTCTCGGTGGCGCGGCCTTCGCTGGAGCCGGCGTCCTCGCCGCCCATCTCCACGATCGCCTCCAGTCCCTGCGCCCCGGCGATGCCGCGCTGCACGAAGCCGCCGACCGCGCCGTCTTCCATGGAGATGAAGCCCGCCGGCCCCACCAGGTTCAGCTGCTTCAGGCGCACCGTGCGCTGCTCCGGTGTGTCGTCGGCATAGCCGATGTAGGTCCAGTTCAGCTCGGTGCGGTCCTGCCCCTTCGGGAGCACCTGCCGCACCGCCAGGCAGTTCTGGATCTGCTGCAGCACGAAGCCGGGAAAGACCGAGAGGATCTGCAGCGTGACGCCATCGTCGTATTCGGTGAAGCCGGCCAGCACGCTGGGGTCCTTCAGCCGGTAGTTGTCCGTGTCCGAGCGCAGGCCCTGCTCCTTGTACGACGCGTCGGCCGCGGCCGGGTCGATCATCGAGAAGCTCACGTGGTGGCCGCCGCTCTCGTCGACGATCACCCCGCCCTTCTGCGACAGGCGATTGAGCTCGAAGGTGGTGAAGAACAGGTGCAGCAGGCTGGCGTGGTAGCTGTCCTTGACGTTCTCCACGTACAGCTTCCAGTTGTTCGGCAGCGCCTGGGTGAAGCGCCCGATCACCTGCACCGGCTTGTGCAGCACGCGCTCGATGCGGCTGCAGATCTCCTCGCCCAGGTACTCCTCGATCGAGGGCACGTCGTCGCTGAAGCTGCCGAACACGAGGCCGCAGTACACCGCGATGCGCAGCTTGCGCGGACCATGTTCCTCCTTGCAGAAGCTCGCCGGCATGCCGCCCTTGCCCTTGACGCCTTTTTCGAACGCCACGCCGGTCAGGTCGCCCTGCCGGCTGTAGCTCCAGGCGTGGTACACGCACTGGAAGCTGTCGGCCTTGCCGGATTTCTCCAGCGCGATCAGGGCGCCGCGGTGGGCGCAGCGGTTTTCGAAGGCATAGACCTCGCCGTCATCGTCCTTCACCACCACCACCGGGGTCGCGCCGACGAAGGTGGTGCGATAGCTCCCCGCCTCGGGCAGTTCGGCGTCCAGGCACAGGTAATTCCAGGTGGCGCCGCGGAAGATGCGCTCCTGCTCCTGCTGCGCCGCCTGCGTGTCGGTGTAGAGGTCGAAGGGGATGCGGGTCAGCCCCGGCCCCTGCCAGTGGATCTTCTGCTCGGGCATCGTCACTCCACCGTCACCTTGGCGCTGCGGATCACCGCGCTCCAGCGCTCCGATTCCTCGCGGATGAAGCGGCCGGTCTGCTCCGGCGTGATGCCGCCGGGCGCGGCGCCCTGCTCCAGGAACTTCTGCCGCACGTCCGGTGCAGCCAGCGCCTCGGCAAAGGTCTTCTGCATGTAGTCGACCGCTTCCTTCGGCGTGCCCGGGGGCGCCACGACGGAGAAGAAGGTGACCGCCTTCATGGCCGGCAGCTTCGCTTCGGCGAAGGTCGGCACCTGCGGCAGCGCCGGCGAACGCCTGTCGTCGGCCACCGCCAGCACGCGCAGCTTGCCGCCCGTGTGGAACTGCGCCGAGGAACTGATGTTGTCGAAGAACACGTCGACGTTGCCGCCGACCAGGTCGACCAGCGCCGGCGCCGTGCCCTTGTAAGGCACGTGGATCATCTGCGTGCCGGTCAGCTGCATGAACATCGCGGCGGTCAGGTGCGAGGTCGAGCCGTTGCCCTGCGAGGCATAGGACACCTTGCCCGGATTCGCCTTCAGGTAGGCGATGAATTCGTCGAGCGTCTTCGCCGGCACCTTGTTGCTGACGGCCAGCACGTTGGGCACCGTCGCCACGATGGTCACCGGCACCCACTTGGTGGGATCGAAGCTGAGGGACTTGTACAGGTGGTGGTTGATCGCGACCGGCCCCGGCGGCGAGGCGAGGAAGGTCGTGCCGTCCGCATCCGCGCGCGCCACGAATTCGGCGCCGATGTTGCCGCCGGCGCCAGAGCGGTTCTCCACCACGATGCCGGCCGGATACGCATTGCGCACCTTCTCGGCCAGGATGCGCGGCAGCACGTCGGCAGTGCCTCCCGCCGGGAACGGCACGATCAGCTTCACCGCCTTGGCCGGCTGCGCCGCCGCGGGGACGAGCACGGCCGCCGTCGAGGCCAGGGCCAGCGCAAGCAACAGGCGCCTGCAAGGATGTCGGTTCATGGAAGTTCTCCCTTCGAAGGCCCCTGCGGCCTCAGGCCTTGCTGTGCTTGGCGATCAGCTGCTTGGCCGTTGCCAGCAGCTTGGCACCGTCGTGGCCGCGCTTGTTCATGTCCGCGACCCATTCCTCGTCGAGCTGCCCGGTGAGCTTCACGAATTCGGCGGTTTCGGCCGCACTGAAGGTGTGGACCACGTTGCCGCGATCGACCACCAGCTTGCGGCTGACCGGGTCGTAGTCCTGCTGCACCTTGCCCATCCAGGCCGACACGTCGGCGCCCGAGTTCGCGTCGATCACCTTCTTCAGGTCGGGCGCGAGGGAGTCGTACTTCGCCTTGTTCATCGACATCACGAACACCGAGGTGTACAGGGCCGGGCTGCTGGCGGGGAACTCGCTGTGGTACTTGCACAGCTCGTGCACCTTCACCGAGGTGATCACCTCCCAGGGCAGCGCGACGCCGTCGACCGTGCCCTTGCTGAGCGCGTCGGGGATGGAGGGCAGCGGCATGCCCACGGGCGTGGCACCGGCCTGGCCGAGGAGCTTGGTGGCCATGCGGGTGGGGCCACGCACCTTCATGCCGCGCAGGTCGGCGGCCGAGCGGATCTGCTTGGTCTTGGTGTGCAGCAGGCCGCGCCCGTGGGTGTGGAAGGCCAGCGTCTGCGTCTCCTTGAACTCGTCGCGCATCTGCGTGGCGAAGAACTCCCAGGCGGCGCGCGAGGTCCCTTCCGCGTCCTTCATCATGAAGGGCAGCTCGAAGACTTCGCTGCGCGGGAAGCGCCCGCCCGTCAGGCCCGGCAGCGTCCAGGAGATGTCGACCACGCCGTCGCGCGCCTGGTCGTACAGGTTGGGCGGGTTGCCGCCCAGCTGCATGGCGGGGTAAGCCTCAAACTTGATGCGGCCGTTGGAGTCCTTCTCCACCTTGTCCATCCACGCCTTGTGCACATACAGCCAGACGTTGGAGGTCGGCGCCATGAAGGTGTGGAACTTCAGCGTCACCGCCTGCTGCGCGAGGCCGCTCAGCGCGGGTGCCCCCAGGGCGATGGCGGCGCCGGATTTCAGAAGCGAACGTCTTTGCATGCTTGTCTCCTTTGGAATGATTTGTCGGGGGATCACAGGAACACCCCACCGCCGTCGACGGCGAGGGTCTGGCCCGTCACGAAGCCGGCACCGTCGCTCACCAGGTAGGCGAGCGCGCCGACCAGGTCCGCCGGCAGCTGGTCGCGCTGGATGCAGCGGCCGGTGGTGCGGGCGTTGTCGCCGATGCGGTTCTGCAGGTCCGTTTGCAGCACGCCGTCGCTGAGCGTGAAGCCCGGCGCGATGGCGTTGACGGTGATGCGGTCCTTCGCGAGCTCGCGCGCCAGGGAGCGCGTGAACGCGATCAGCGCTCCCTTGCTCGCCACGTAGTGCGCCATGTTCGGCGGGCCCTTGATCGGCACGGTGGAAGCGATGTTCACCAGGCGGCCGCGGCCGCTGCGGCGCAGGGCGGGCAGCACCGCCTTGGCGCAGTTGAAGGGCCCGAGCGTGTTGACCTCCATCACGCGCATCCACTCGGCGTTGGTGATCTGGTCGAAGGGCTTCAGCGCCAGGGTCGTGAACAGGCCGGCGTTGTTGACCAGGCCGTCGATGCCGCCAAACTCCGCTTCCGCCGCCCGCGCCATCTCGGCCACGTCGCGCTCGCTCACCACGTCCGCCTGCACGCCGATGGCCTTGCCGCCTGCGTCACGCAGGCGCGCTGCCGCTTCCTCGGCGCCGCGCAGGTCGGCGATGACGACGCGGTGCTTCAGCTGGACGAGGTGCTCGCAGAAAGCGTAGCCGATGCCGCTGGCACCACCAGTGACGATGAGGGTCTTGCCTGCTTCGGGTGTCACGGGGACTCTCCTTGGGTGTTCGTTTCAGGACGCGAGGCTTGCCAGCTTGACGCTGGCGTCCGCTGCCTGTTCGGGCGTGAGTGCCACCCCGGCGGCCAGCAGCTTGCGCGCGGCCATGTGGTCGGCGGCGCTGTTGACGGATTCGACAGCGGTGAGGCGCCCGCCGCGAAAGCGCAGCACCGAGAACTTGCCCTCGGCCAGGGTTCCGCGCATCACGGCGCTGTCGCCGGCCTGCGCCACGCCGGCGATCTGCAGGCGGTTGGGTCCCTGGTCGCTCCAGAACCAGGGCACCTTGTCGTACGCGGCCGGCTTGCCGGCAATGCGCGCGGCGACGCAGCGCGCCTGGTCCACGGCGTTCTGCACCGACTCCAGCCGCAGCGGCTGGTCGCAGTAACGCGCCGGAAAGCGCGCGCAGTCGCCAATCGCGGAGATGTCGGGATCGCCGGTGCACAGCTGCGCGTCGACGACGATGCCGTTGCCCACCGCCAGGCCGGCGTCACGGGCGAGTGCGTCCTCCGGCTCGACGCCCATCCCGACCACCACCAGGTCCGCATCGAACGCGGTGCCGCGGTTGGTGACGACGCGACGCACCTGGGTGTCGCCTTCGAAGGCCTCCGCCGCCGTACCGAAATGAAACTGCACGCCGCGCTGCGCCAGCGCGTCGGAAAGGTAATTCGCCACCTCCGGCGATACCGAGCGCAGCATCGCGCGGTCGGCGAACTCCAGCACGTCGACGTGCAGCCCGAGTTCGCGCGCGACCACAGCCACTTCGAGGCCGATGAAGCCGGCGCCGACGATCACCACGCGGCGGGCGCGACCGAGCGACTGCAGCAGCTGCCGCGCGTCCACTTGCGTGCGCAAGGCGAGCACGTCCTGCAACTGCACGCCGGGAATGCGCGGCATGCGCGCGCGCGCGCCGGTCGCCAGCACGAGGTGCTCGTAGGCGAGCCAGGCGCCCGTGGACAGCTGCACGCGTCGTGCCGCCCGGTCGATGGCCTGCACGCGCGTCTGCGGCAACAGCTCGATGGCGCGTTCGCCGTAGAACGCGGCCGGGCGCAGCGCGAGCTGCTCCGCCGGCGTCTTGCCCAGGAGGAAGCCCTTGGAAAGCGGCGGCCGCTGGTACGGGGGATCCGCCTCCTCGGCCACGATCGTCACGGGACCGGCATAGCCCTCCTCGCGCAGCGAAGCCGCGACCTGGAAGCCGCCCTGCCCGCCTCCGACGATGACCACGCCTGCGGTCACTTCAGACCTGGTGCGAAGGAATGTGCACCACGATCTCGTCGACGCCGGGCTGCACCACCAGCTGGCAGCTCAGGCGGCTGTTGGCGCGCCGCCCACTGGCCGCGCTGTCCAGCATCTCGTTCTCGACCTCGCTCACCGGCGGTACCAATGGCTGGCTCGCTTCGTCCAGGTACACGTGGCAGGTGGCGCACATGGCGGAGCCGCCGCATTCCGCCACGATGCCGGCGATGCCGTTGGCCACCGCCGTGAGCATCACGGTGGCGCCGGGGTCGACGGGGATGGAGCAGCGCTCGCCGTCCGGCTGGACGTAGGTGATCTTCGGCATGGTGGAAGGGACGGGCGTTTCAGGCCGCGGTGATGCTCACCGGCATGCTCGTGTAGCCGCGCACCGAGTTGTTGTAGTGGATGACGGGCTTGCCTTCGAGCTGGAAGGACTTCACGCGACGGGCCAGCGCGCTGAGCACGACCTCGCCTTCGAGGCGCGCGATCATCTGCCCCGCGCAACCGTGGATGCCGGTGCCGAAGGCCAGGTTGCCCGAGGCGCGGCGCG
>DATAGN010000240.1:0-4163 GCA_036263715.1 Ramlibacter sp. | reverse complement strand
AACAAGCTGTCCAAGCGCCAGAAGCAATTGATCGTGATGCTCGATCGCGGCCTGTCGAACCGCGAGATCGCGGACGAACTCGGGATCAGCGAACACACGGTGAAGGTGCACCTGTGGCGCCTGTTCCGCCGCCTGGGCGTGAAGAGCCGCACGCAGACGATCCATTACGCGCGGACGCACGGGTTGCTGGTGTCGTGATTGCGCAGCGTCGGGGTTCGCCTTCGGGCTCACCCCGACCAACCGGAACCTCGTAGGTTGGGTTCGCGCAGCGACCCCAACACACCGCTCTCGTAGGTCGGGGTGAGCGGCGCAGCCCGAACCCCGACGATCACGGAGTCCGGCCCACCAGCTGGCTCACCGCATTCACCGCCCGGTCCGCCGCATCGCGCGGATCCGTCGGCAGCAACTGCAACCGGAACACCGACCCCTTGCCCACCCGCGACGCCAGCGACAGCGGGTGCCCGAGGATGTGCGTGAGGCGCCCCACGATGTACAGCCCCAGGCCGAAGCCGTCGTCGGTGCCGGCATGCGTGGGCACCTTGTAGAACTCGCGGAAGATCTCGCGCTGGTGCACCGGCGCGATGCCCACGCCGGTGTCCCAGATCTCGATGCGCAGGCCCTGCCCCGTGGCGCGCGAAGCCACCAGGATGCCGCCTCGCTGCGTGTACTTCACCGCATTCGAGATCAGGTTGCCCACGATCCGCTGCAGCAGGATGGGATCGGTCACCGCCGTGCCCGGGCGCACGTGCAGGCGGAACTGCAAGCCCCGCGACTCGCACAGCGGCCGGTACTGCAGCTCGAGGTCGCGCAGCAGCTTGCCCACGTCCACCGTGTCGATGTTCAGGCGGATCTTTCCGGAGTCCAGCCGCGCCAGGTCGAACAGCGAGTCGAACAGCTGGTTCACCGCCTTGGTCGACTCCACGATCTTGGGCGCGAGTTCGTGCACCAGTTCCGGCTCGCTTCCCAGCCAGTCCGCGTAGAGGCCCAGCGCGTGCACCGGCTGGCGGATGTCGTGCGCCGCGCTCGCGAGGAAGCGGTTCTTGATCTCCACCGCATCGAGCGCCGCCTGCGTCTGGCGGGTGAGCGACTCGATCAGTTGGGCGTTGCGGAACTGCAGCTCGAAATTGCGCCGGTGCGTCTCGTACAGGCGCTGCCCCGCGTGCCGCAGCACCTGCCAGAACACGAGCAACAGCACCACCAGCCACCAGTGGTACGCCGGGCCCTGCAGGCGCAGCTCCACCCCCATGCGCCACGCCATGATGGCCAGCACGGTCGCCGCCAGCGTATCCAGGTACGCGCGCAAGGTCGAAAGGTGCGTCGACAGCGTGTTGATCGAGAACGTGGCGAGCCCCGCCAGCATCAACCAGCAGATGAACTGGTCGGCCAGGGACGAGCGGTCGAAATAAAGCAGCGTCGTGAGTCCCCACACCAGCCCGGACAAGGGCCACACGAGGCGATAGCGCCGGAAGAACGCAAGATGTTCGTCGGTGCCCTGCGGCTTCACCACGCGCTCGTAGCGGCGCAGGATCCACAGCCGCCAGGCGGCGATGGCCGCCCCGAACAGCACCCACGCCGCCATCAGCCCCGGCGCCATGTCGTCCCACAGCACGCCGACGATCACCGCCACGAGCAGCACGCCGATCCACTGCGTGTTGCGTTGGGTGCGCATCAGGCTGCGAACGAGTTCGCCTTCCACCCAATGTGCCTCCGCGGACGCCGTGGGCGCCGGCAGGCTCTCCGATTTCATGCATCGAAGTTTATGTGACGCGCTCGTGACGCTTCCGGCGAAGCCCGAACGGCGGCAGGAACCCACCGACAAAGCTAGAGGCTTCGTCCTACAAGGCACGCCGCGGAATGCAAACAGACTCTGCCGTTGCGTTGACCTGAAGCCCACCAGCCGGTAGCGCAAACACCCTGGACAGCGGGACCCTGCCCCAGTTGTTCGCTGATTCAACCTAGACGAGGACACCATGGATTCCCAGACCGCCCACGACGCCGAAGTCAAGCCCACCCCCAAGAAGTCCCTGCGCGGTTTTGCTGCAATGGACCCCCAGCGCCAGCGTGAAATCGCCAGCCTCGGCGGCCGCGCCGCGCACCAGAGCGGCCACGCCCACGAATTCACCAGCGAGGAAGCGCGCGCCGCAGGCAAGAAGCGCCACGCCCGCGCCCAGGCCGCCGCCCAGAGCGACGCTCCCCGCGCCTGAGCGTTCCGGGCGTAGGACGCCGCGGTCTGCCGCTGGCCCACGGGGCCGACAGGCGGCACCGCGAGAGGCCCCTAGGATGGCTCCATGTCATCCGATGCTGCCGGCGCCACGCCCCACCTCCCGCCTGACCAGACGCCGGCAGGGGCTCACGCCTCGCCGGCGTTTCAACTGGCGCAGGCCAGTCGCGCCCTCTGGGCCGCGACCCTCTCCCTGATGACGGCATTCATGCAGAACCAGGCGCCCGCGCACCGCCTGCTGATCGCCCGCCGCATCTCGCGCAACCTCGACACGCTCGCACGCCAGGATTGCTTCGACACCGGGTGCCGGGCGACCTTTGCCCGCCTGGCCACGCGCTGGCACGCACGGTCCGAGCAGCTCTCGCCCGACGGCGAGCGCCCGCGTCGCGGGCTGCTGCAACTCTTCTCCTGAGGCGCAACCCCGGCCGTTGTGGACGCGGGCCTACACGGCCGGCGGGGCGCGTCCGACAGGACGAATTCACGGACATCCGGACACTGCGGGAAACATCCAGAAGCAGTTTCCGATGGCAGACACGAAAGGCATGGCGAAGACATCCACGCGCTCGTTGTGGAAAGGCGCCATCACGTTCGGGCTGGTCCACATCCCGGTGGGGCTGTACTCCGCCACCGAGGAAAGCGAAGTCAACTTCGACTGGCTGGACCGCCGCACCATGGACCCGGTGGGCTACAAGCGCATCAACAAGCGCACCGGCCGTGACATCGACAAGGACGACATCGTCAAGGGCGTCGAGTACGGCAAGGGCAACTACGTGGTGCTGTCGCCCGACGAGATCGCCGAGGCCTACCCGCGCACCACGCAGACGATCGAAATCGAAAGCTTCGTCGACATCGCCGAGGTTCCCTTCGTCTACCTGGAAAAGCCGTACTACACCGCGCCGATCAACAAGGGCGAGAAGGTCTACGCGTTGCTGCGCGAGGCGCTCAAGGAGACCGGCAAGGCGGGCCTCGCCAAGGTGGTGATCCACAGCAAGCAGCACCTTGCGGTGGTGCTGCCCTGCGGCCCCGCGCTGGTGCTGAACCTGCTGCGCTGGGGCGGCGAGATCCGGTCCTGGGACGAGCTGCCGCTGCCCACCAACGGCAAGGCCGGCATCCGCGACGCCGAACTGAAGATGGCCAAGCACCTCATCGAGGACATGAGCGGCCACTGGAGCGCCGGTGAATTCCGCGACAACTTCCGCGACGCCATCATGAAGCTCGTGGAGAAGAAGGCCAAGGCCGGCGATACGGCGACGGTGGAGCCGCTGGAGGAAGCGCCGGCGGCCCAGGGCGCCGAAGTGATCGACCTCACCGAACTCCTGCGCCGCAGCCTGCGCGGCGGCGCCGCGAAGCCGCCCGCCCCCGCGCCCGCGAAGAAGCGCACCTCCAGCAGTACCGCAGCGAAGAAGTCCGCCGCGGCGAAGAAGTCCCTGCGCGCCCGCAAGGCCGCGTGATCGTTGCCCATGCCCACCACCCTCTACCTGGCCGCCTGCCTGCTCCTCGCCCTCTGCGCGGTGGCTTTCATCAGCTGGTCGCTGGCACGCTACAAGCGCCGGCACGACCTGCGCCGCATCCAGGCCGACAAGCTGCTGCAGGCACTGCAACGGTATTCCCAATGGGTGTGCGCGCAGCGGCTGGCCGCGGTGTTTTCCGGCGAAGGGGCCGAAGCCGCGGCCGCCCTGGACGAGGCCGTCACCATCCGGCTCGCGTGGTTCCCGGAACTGGCCGGTGACATGGCCGAAATGATGGCGGTGCACAACCGCCTGATCAACTTCCTCAGCACCCAGCAGCAACTGTGGCTGCGCGACCCCGAGCACTGGCTCGAGTCCGAACACGACAAGCGCTTCCTCGCCCTCTGGAAGCAGCACCGCTTTGCCTTGCAGGCCCTGCTCACCCGGCTGGAGCAGGTCACGCACGTCCGGATCCAACCATCCACCGCGCCGCG
>DATAGN010000239.1:0-1592 GCA_036263715.1 Ramlibacter sp. | reverse complement strand
CCGTTCCAGAGATAGCCCTCGCCCTTGAGGAAGGACAGCGTGTTGGCCGAGCCCGCGCTGCCCGGGCTGGTCCAGCCCACCGGCCGCACGCCGGCGGCATCGGCGATCGCCCGCGTGCAGCGGCGGATCTCCGCGAGCTCGCCCTCGGGGTCGTCGTCACGCATGATCTCGTCGTTGGCCCAGGCGTGGCCGTTGATCTCGTGGCCGGCTTCGGCTACTGCCCGCACGATGTCGGGCCAGCGCTCCGCCGCCAAGCCATTGGTGGACACGCTGGTCTTCATGCCGAACTCGTCCAGCAGGTCCAGGATGCGCCACACGCCCGACTTGGCGCCGTACTCGGCGTAGCTGAGGGAAAAGTGGTCCACCTTGTTCGCCGTCTTCTCCAGCGTCACCTGGCTGTGGCGGATGAAGGCCTCGAAGGCGGAGTTCACGGAGATGGCGATCTTCGCGCCATCGGGCCAGGCCCAATCGCGCGGGTAGCGGCTGCGGTTCGTGCTCATGGCTTGCGCTCCTGTCATTCGGGGTCCACCTTGGCCGCGCGCAGGATCTGCCCGTACAGCTGCATGCGCGTGCGCACCTGCCGATCCAGCACCTCGGGCCCGCCGCCGCCGGGCGTGAGCGCGAAGGTGTCGAACTGCGTGCGGATCGCCGGCTCCCGGAGCACTTCGTTGATCTCCCGGTTCAGGCGCTGGATCACCTCCGGCGGCGTCTTCGCCGGGGCGTAGATCGCAGCCTGGATGCCGCCGTCGAGTTCGAAGTCCGCGTACCCGGATTCGGCGACCGCCGGCACGTCCGGAAACTGCGGGATGCGTTCCTTGCTGGTGACCGCGATGGCGCGCAGCTTGCCGGCCTTGACCAGTTCCGCCGCCTGCGGCGGGCCCAGGAAGGCGACCTGCACCGAGTTGTTGAAGAGGCCCTGCACCACTTCGCCGGCGCTCTTGTACGTGACGTGCAGCATGGTGGCGCCGGTCTTCATGTTGAAGTATTCGGCGGCCAGGTGCAGCAGGTTGCCATTGCCGGCGGAGCCGTAGGCTACCTGCGTCTGCTTCGTCAGCGCCACCAGTTCCTTGACCGTCCTGGCCGGCACCGTGTTGTTGACCACCATCACGAGGCCCGGCGAGTTGCCGATGAACGCGACCGAGGCGAAGTCGCGCACGGTGTCGTACGGCAGCTTCTTGTACATGCTCGGATTGATGGTGTGCGCGGTCGGCGCGATCAGCAGCGTGTAGCCGTCCGGCGCGGCACGTGCCACCGCCTCGCTGCCGACCATCCCGTTGGCGCCGGCGCGGTTCTCCACGATCATCGGCTGGCCGAGGCGGGCGCCGAGGCGCTGGCCGACGATGCGCGCGACGGCATCGGTGGGGCCGCCGGGGCCGAAGGGCAGGATCATGCGGATCGGCCGGTCGGGGTAGGCCTGCGCGTGCGCGGCAGGCGCGGCCAGTGCGCCCAGCGCAAGCGCGCACGCGGTGAGCAGGGAAGCGAAGCTGTGTTTCATGGGAGACCTCATGCGAGTGCGACGGCGTCGTGGAAGGCCGCGACGACCTGGTGGAAAGCCTGCGGGTCCTCGCGGAAGGGCAGGGCGCCGGTGCGGT
>DATAGN010000238.1:0-16007 GCA_036263715.1 Ramlibacter sp. | reverse complement strand
CCGGAGCCGCGACGCTGACGCGCGTCCAGAGGATCACGCGGTCTTGCAGCGGATCGCCGCTGGCCACCCCGTGCAGGAAGGGCCCCGACGCCCGCAGCGCGCCTTCGAGGACGGCGTCCGAGGGCGTGGCGGCTCCACCTGCAGGGGTGCCACCTTCGTCGGAGCCGCCACCCCCGCATGCCGTGAGCACCGAGCCACTGGCAAAACCCATGGCAAGCAGCACGGACGCGCGGATGAATTGGCGCCGTGAAGCACCTTCCTCGTAACCGGCAGCCTCATCGGCAAGCCTCTGCGATTCGGGCGGCGGGACGGGCATGGGGGCTCCTGGTCCGCGGGTGACATCCGCGATGAGCCATTAAGGCCGCAGAGCCAGGCTGCACCGGTCGGCAGGTCCGCTGACGAGACGTCGGATATCGCTTACGCCACTCTCAGCCCGCGTGAGGGAACTTGCGAGCCCAGCAGGTCGTGCGTGGGGCAGCAGTGGCAGGCGCTTTCCGGAATGCTTCGGCTACACTTTCCCATGCACTCGGCACAGGTCTCGTCAGAAGATGCTGTCATTGTTGCGCCCGCCGTCGGGCCGCTGAGCGGACCTGGATCGGTGGGCGAGGCTTTCATGTCGCTCTCGAGCTGCCTGAGCGACAGCCCCGACAAAGCGCCTGCGCGACTCTCGGAAGTGACGATGAGGTTGACCGGCGGCGAGTCTGCAGGCATCAGCCTGGAAGATGTGGAAGACGGGGCGCCGGTGTTTCGCTGGGTCGCCACTGCAGGGGAGTTGTCGAGGTACCTGCGGGGAACGATGCCGCGCCACTTCAGCCCGTGCGGCACGGTTGTCGACCGTGGACGAGCGCTGGTGATGTCCGACCCGGGCAGGTACTACGACTACGTCAGGACGAAGCTCCACGTTCCCATTCGATCCGCTTTGCTGGTGCCCTACGGGCGCCCGGGAACATTCGTGGGGACGCTCTGGGTGCTGACACACACGGAACGCGGCTTCACGACGGAAGACGTCAGGGCGGTGCAAAGCCTTGCAACGTTTGCCAGCACGATCCTGGACAGATTGCAGTAGGCAAGGAGGAGCGTCCTACTTCTCCGTGGCACGTGTCTTGTTCACGCGGTGCAGAAGAAAAGGGTTAGCGGCGTCCAAGCTGCTAACCCTTCGGTGTCTGGTGGCGCTTCAGGGATTCGAACCCCGGACCTGCGGATTATGATTCCGTCGCTCTAACCGACTGAGCTAAAGCGCCAAGCCCGCGATTATAGCCAAGACTTGCCGGGCCTTCAGCTGCCGCGCCCGCCCTTGGCGAGCTCTTCGGTCACCAGGCGCACCACCAGCCGGTCCAGCGTCTCCACCGAATAGTTCTGCACGTCGTGCGAGGTCTCGCGGCCGGGGCCGCTGCTGCCCGGCCGACGCGCGTCGGCATAGGTGAGGAAGACGAACTTGCCGCCCGTGTACTGCGCGATCTGGCGCTGGATGAATTCGCCCTGCCGGTCCAGGCCGCTCGCACCCACCGAGAAGATCTTGATCCCCTTGCCCAGCGCCGCGGCCATGTCGTCGTCGTAGTGCGGCGCGCCGTAGTCCAGGTGCGGCGGCGCGTCCGCCAGCAGGATCACCATGCGCGTGGTGCCGCTGCCGCGCCAGCTGAGTTCGTGCACGGCTTCGTGCAGCGCCTCGTTCATGGCTTCCGGATAGTCGCCGCCGCCTGCGGCTTGCAGGGGAAGCAGCGCCTGGTGCAGGAAGCCCATTACGTCGTTGCTGAAGTCGTGCGCGCGCAGCAGGAAGGCGTCTCCCTTGTCGCGGTAGGCCACCAGGCCCAGGCAGATGTCCGGCCGCGAGGGCAGGTTGGCGACTTCGCCGGTGATGGTGCGCAGCGTCGCCTTGAGCTTGTCGATTTCGTCGGCCATGGAGCCGGTGGCGTCGATCAGGAACAGCAGGTCCAGCCGCGCGCGTGCCGGTGCCGGCGCGGCGTCGAGCACCACGTCGACCGCGCCTTTCTGGCCGCGCGCCAGCCGCGCCTGCGCCTGCCGCCCGTCCTTGCGCACCGTCACTTCATAGCGCGGCGAGCGCGCGGGATCGAAAGCGTCCGGGTGCAGCCAGGCGCGGCCGCCCGTGTCCGTGCGGGCCCACATCGCGTAGCCGCTGGCGGCCTGCACCGCGACTTCGGCGTCGCCCACGGGTGCGCCGCGCGCATCGCGCACCTGCAGCAGGTAGCGCTCGCGCACGTCGCGCGGGCGGTGCGGCACCTGCGTGCGATCGCGGAAGGCGAGATAGGCGCCGAAGTCCGCGTTGTCGTCCACGACACCGGCCGTGACCGGCTCGTGCGGGCGGCGCGGTGCGGGCGTGTCCTGCGGTGGCATGGCCTGCGCGCGCGGTGCGGCCGAGGGTGCAACGGGCGCGGGCGCTGGAGGCGCGGGCACTGCCTTCGCCAGCGAGGCCGGCGCCTCCTCGCGCAGCGCGGGGGCGCCCCGGCGTTCCAGCGTGATCGCGTCGTCGCGGGCGACGCCGCTGCCGCTTTGCTGGGGCGAGCGGCCGGGAATCTCGCGCGTGCCCACCGGTCGCACGCAGTGCGCGGCCGAGGGCGCCTGGAAGTTGGGCTGCACGCGCACCAGGGGCGCATTCGCCACCGGATCGGGGCGCGGCTCGGGCCAGGTCGCCTGCGCCGTGGCGCTGCAGGAAGCCAGCAGCCACTGCGCGCAGAGCAGGGCGAGGACGGGGCGGGACGGGCGGTGTCGGGTCATGGACCACTCCTGTTGTTGGTCCTTCTTGCACGCGCCGCACGCCAGCCCGGGGTCAGGCCGCGCGCCCCGGTTTAACCCCGATCCGCCACGGCGGCCGTACAACGTGGTGTGAGAATCCCGCCATGCCCCGCTCCCACCGCGAGCTGCCGGACGAGGCCCTGATGCTGGCGTACGCACAGGGCGACGCCGGCGCCTTCGACGAGCTGTATGCGCGCCACGAGGCGGCGCTGTACCGCTTCGTGCGTCGCCTGCTCGGCGCCTCGCTGGCGGCGCAGGCCGACGAGGTGTTCCAGGATTGCTGGCTGCGCATCGTGGCCGCCCGCAGCAGTTTCCGGCCGGAGGGTGCGGCCTGGCGCACCTGGGCCTTCACCATCGCCCACAACCTCGCGATGGACCGCCTGCGCGTGTCCGGCCGCGAGGTGGCGATCGATGCCGAAGACGATGGCGATTCGCCGCTGGACTGGCTGATGGCGCACCTGGACCAGGTCGCTCCTTCCAGCGAAGACCATGCCTTCTGGCGGGCGGCCGGCGCGCAGCTGCTGCACTGCCTGGAAGCGCTGCCCGAGGCGCAGCGCGCCGCCTTCCTGCTGCACCACGAGGACGGCGCGTCGGTCGAGGACCTCGCGCAGCGCCTGGCGCTGCCATTCGAAACCGCGAAGAGCCGGTTGCGCTATGCGCTGAAGAAGCTGCGCGGATGCATGGGCGACTACCTCGTCCCGCTCGAGTCGGCGCCATGACGCAGTTGCGCGACGCGCGTCTGCGCAAGGCGCTGGAGGAGGCGCCGGACGCGCAGCTGCGGCCGCCGGCGCGCACGCGCGAGGCCGTGCTGGCGGCCGCGCACGCGGCGCTGCAGCCGTGGTGGCGGCGCGCGTGGATCCACGCGGGCGATCGCCGCACGCCGTGGACCGCCGCGTTTGCGAGCATCGCGCTCGCGACCCTGGTGGTGGTGATGTGGGAAGGGCAGGAGGTGCCGGGGGCGGTGCCGGATGTCGCTGTGGCGCAGCGCCCGGCCGTTCCGCCACGCGCCGCGCCGAGCACGCCCGCGGTTGCTGCGCCTGCCGCTGCGCCGGACGCGCAAGTCGCGCCTGCACCGGCGCCGATTCCGAATGCTCAAGTACCCCGTGCACCTGTGCCCGCCCCGGTGCCGAAGGTGGCGCCTGCTCCGCCGGCGCGTGTTGCCCCGGCAGCGCCTCCGGCGCCGCCGGCGGGAGTCGCTGCATCGCCTGCGTCGCCACCGCCGCCTCCTGCCGCTATCGTGGAACAGGCTGCGCCCGCCGCAGCTCCTGCACCTGCCCCGCAGCGTCCGCCGCCGACGGCCGCTCCTCGCAGCGACACGGCTGCGTCGGACACGCTCGCCAAGGCACAAGGAAGGCTGGAGGAGTCGCGCGCGGCGGCCCCGGCAGCCGCGCGCGCCGCACCGCCACAGTTCGCACCGCCGCCGCCCTCACCTGCAGCACCGCCCGCGCCGGCGCCGGCCGCGGTCCTGCGCGCGGGACCCGCGGCGCTTCCCTGGTCGCAGGTGCGCATCGAGGCCGGAGCGCAATCGGTCGTGGTGCCACGCTCGCAGGCCGGCGAGTTGCCGGCGCTGGTCACCAGCATGCTGGCTTCCCCCTCGGACGACGATGTGGCCGCGCTCACCGCGACGCTGCGGCTGGAGCTCGCGCAAGGCGATGACGCGCTGGGGCAGCTGGAGTACGTGGGGGATCGCTGGCGCTGGCGGCCGCTGCGGGAGCCGCGGCAGGCACGCCTGTTGCGCGCCGACGCGGCGGTGGCGGAGGCGCTGCGGGCGGAGGCGGTGAGGTTGATGCAGCGCTGATCACCGGGGTTCGGCGCTGCCGCGCGCTCACCACCGGCCTACAGGCGGGCCGCGTAGGCCGGCGGTGAGCGCGCGGGACGCGCCGAACCCCGGTAACCGTTTTCCCTCAACGCATCACCGATGCTTGAACACCGCCTTGCGCTTGTTCACGAAGGCGTCCATGCCTTCCTTCTGGTCTTCGGTCGCGAACAGGGCATGGAAGATCCGGCGCTCGAACATCACGCCATCGGTCAGCCCGCCTTCGAACGAGCGGTTCACCGACTCCTTGGCGGCGAGCACCGCCACGCGGGAGAACTCGCAGATCGTGAGCGCCGCGCCCAGCGCTTCGTCCATCAGCTTGTCCAGCGGCACGACGCGGCTGGCGAGGCCCGCGCGCTCGGCCTCGATGGCGTCCATCATGCGGCCGGTGAGCACCAGGTCCATCGCCTTGCTCTTGCCCACGGCACGCGGCAGGCGCTGCGTGCCGCCGGCGCCGGGGATGATGCCCAGCTTGATCTCGGGCTGGCCGAACTTCGCGTTGTCGGCGGCGATGATGAAGTCGCACATCATCGCCAGCTCGCAGCCGCCGCCCAGGGCGAAGCCGCTCACCGCGGCAATCACCGGCTTGCGCACGGAGCGGATCGCTTCCCAGTTGCGGGTGATGAAGTCGCCCTTGTAGACATCGGCGAAGGTGTAGCTGCCCATCGCGCCAATGTCGGCACCGGCGGCGAAGGCCTTCTCGCTGCCGGTCACGATCATGCAGCCGATGTGGTCGTCGGCATCGAAGTCCTTGAGCGCCTGCCCCAGCTCGTCCATCAACTGGTCGTTCAGCGCATTGAGCTGCTTCGGTCGGTTCAGCGTGACGATGCCCACCCGCTCGGCTTCGGTGCGCACGGTGATCAGTTCATAGGCCATGGCGTCCTCCTGGTTGCGGGCAACTATAACCAAGGGAAACCATGCTTCGGTGCGCGCGCGCCTCGATGCTAGATTCGCCGGCAAGGAGACCGCCATGAGTGATTCGACCGTCCTGTGCGAGGTGCGCGGCAGCGTCGCGCTGATCACGCTCAACCGCCCCCAGGCCCTCAACAGCTTCACCCGGCAGATGCATCAGGAGCTCTGGGCCGCCCTCGATCGCATCAACGGCGACAAGGCGATCCGCGCCGCGGTCATCACCGGCGCCGGCCGCGGCTTCTGCGCGGGCGCCGACCTCGCGGAGTTCGACTTCGAACCCGGCCCGGACCTCGTCAAGCGCGCGGACCCCGGGCCCGTGATCGAGAAGGCCTTCAATCCCACCGTGCGCAAGCTGGTCGACCTGCGCGTGCCCACCGTCGCCGCCGTCAACGGCGTGGCCGCGGGCGCCGGGGCATCGCTGGCGATGACCTGCGACCTCGCCGTCGCAGCTTCGGGCGCCAGCTTCATCCAGGCCTTCAGCAGGATCGGCCTCATCCCCGACGCGGGCGGCTCCTGGTACCTGGTGAAGAAGCTGGGGCTCGCGCGTGCCATGGGCTGCGCGATGCTGGGCGACAAGGTCTCCGCCAAGGACGCGAAGGAGTGGGGAATGATCTGGGACGTGGCGCCCGAGGGGCAGGACTGCGTCGCCGCGGCCCTGCAACTGGCCGAGCGCCTGGCCACGATGCCGACCACCGCCCTGGTGCAGACGCGCAAGCTGCTGCGCGCCGCCGCCTCCAACGACCTCGATGCGCAGCTGGACCTGGAGCGCGACACCCAGTCGGCACTGGGCCGCACGCACGACTACATCGAAGGCGTGATGGCGTTCCGCGAAAAGCGTCCCGCGAAGTTCACCGGCGAATGAGCAGCGTGCAACTCTCGCCGCAGGAGCTCGCCACCAAGGTGGCCGAGACCATGTACGCAGACGACCCGGCGGTCACCGACTTCATGCGCATCGAACTGCTCGCGTGCGAGCCGGGTCGCGCCGTCATGCGCATGCAGGTGCGCGCGGAAATGCTCAACGGGCACAAGATCTGCCATGGCGGCCTGATCTTCACGCTGGCCGACTCGACCTTCGCGTACGCCTGCAACAGCCGCAACAAGGTGACGGTCGCCGCGGGCTGCAGCATCGAATTCCTGAAGCCTGCGCACCTGGACGACGTGCTCACCTGCGAAGGCATCGAACAGGTGCTGCAGGGCCGGCACGGCATCTACGACATGAAGGTGACCAACCAGGAAGGCGACGTGGTCGCGGTGTTCCGCGGCAAGAGCGCCAGCATTCCCGGCACGGTGATCCCGGAGACGCCATGAAGTCCTTTCCCCTCGAGCCGATCGAGAAGGCCAGCGTCGACGAACTGCGCGCGTTGCAGTTCAAGCGGCTGAAGCAGACGCTGCACCACGCGTACGGCAACTCACCGGTGTACCGCCGCAAGTTCGACGAAGCCGGCGTGCATCCGCAAGACCTGCGCTCGCTGGCGGACTTGCGCAAGTTCCCCTTCACCAGCAAGGCGGACCTGCGCGAGGCGTATCCCTTCGGCATGCTGGCCGTGCCGCGCGAGCAGTGCGTGCGCATCCATGCGTCGAGCGGGACGACCGGCAAGCCCACCGTGGTGGCGTACACCAGGAACGACATCGAGACCTGGTCGACGGTCATGGCGCGCAGCATCCGTGCCGCGGGCGCGAAGCCGGGCGAGATGGTGCACGTGAGCTATGGCTACGGGCTCTTCACCGGAGGCCTCGGTGCGCACTACGGGGCGGAAAAACTGGGGCTCACCGTCGTGCCCTTCGGCGGCGGCCAGACCGAACGCCAGGTGCAGCTGATCACCGACTTCCGCCCCGACATCATCATGGTCACGCCCAGCTACATGCTGGCGATCGCCGACGAGATGGAGCGCCAGGGGCTGGACCCGCGCACAAGCAGCCTGCGCCTGGGCATCTTCGGAGCCGAGCCGTGGACGAACGACATGCGCATGAACATCGAGCAGCGCGTCGGGATCGAGGCGGTCGATATCTACGGCCTGTCGGAGGTGATGGGACCGGGGGTGGCCAACGAATGCGTGGAGACGAAGGATGGGCCGACGATCTGGGAGGACCATTTCTATCCCGAGATCGTGAACCCCGAGACGGGCGAGCCGGTGCCGGAGGGCGAGCTGGGCGAGCTGGTGTTCACCAGCCTGACCAAGGAGGCGCTGCCGGTGATCCGCTACCGCACGCGCGACCTCACCCGGCTGCTGCCCGGCACCGCGCGCACGATGCGGCGCATGGAGAAGATCACCGGCCGCAGCGACGACATGATGATCGTGCGCGGCGTGAACGTGTTTCCCACGCAGATCGAGGAGCTGATCCTGCGCGACAACGTGCTGGCGCCGCATTACCAGTGCATCCTGACGCGCGAGGGGCCGCTGGACTGCCTGACGGTCGCCGTCGAAGTGGCGCCGGGGCAGTCGCACGAGGACAGCAGCGCGCACGCCGCCGCCGAGCGGCTGGCGCAGCACATCAAGTCCTACGTCGGCACCACCGCGAAGATCGAAGTGCGCCCCTCCGGCGGCATCGAGCGCAGCATGGGCAAGGCCAAGCGGGTGGTGGACCAGCGGCGGCTGTAAAAACCGTCATCCCCGCGGACTTGTCATCCCCGCGGAGGCGGATCCAGGGCTTTCCTAGAAAAGGAACGCAGAGGACGCAGAGGTTACGCAGAGGACGCAGAGAAAACCTCTTTTGGATTTCCTCTGCGTCCTCTGCGTGCTTTGCGCCCCTGCGTTCACCTGCATGAACGCCACGGCGCGCCGGGAAACCGGAAGCCCTGGATCCCCGCCTTCGCGGGGATGACGAGGGAGAGCGGGGAGGACGAGCGGGATCAGCGCTGCTCGATGCGATCGACGGTCAGGTCGAGGTAGGCCTCGCTCCCCATCAGCACCTTGATCTTCACCGGCAGGTACTGCAGGCTCGGCGCGAACCACATCTCCGCGGTGATGTTGCCGCGCGGCTTCTCCACCACGCGCGGCTTCAGGTGGTACGCCTCCACCTCGCCCATCTTCGTGCTGATCTTCTCCAGCGCCACGACGTCGTAGGTCCAGCGATTCACGCCGCCGGGACGCGCCAGCCACACCGTCACGCTGCGCCCCACCTCCAGCACTTCCTTGCCCGTGGCAAAGCGCTGCGACAGTTCGACGAACTGGCTGGCCGTGTCCTGCACGCCGGCAGGACGCGGCTCGGTGTTGCCGTTGTCCAGCACGATCACCTCGTCACCGATGCGCGTGACGCGCCGCTTGCGCGGGCCCGTCTCCTCGTAGGCGCGCGGGATCAGCCCCTCCGGCGTCACCTCGCCCTGGCTGCGAAACACGTGCGTGCCGAACACCTGCAGGTCCACATCCAGCTTCACCTCGTACTTCGTGCCCTCGCGCAGCCACTGCACGCGGGCGTCACCGAACAGCGGTCCGCTGCGGAACTTGCCGTCCAGCCGGTAGCTCAGTCGCGTGTCCACCGGCCAGTGGTCGAGCGAAGGCTGCGAAGGCGGCGCGGCGCTGGCCGGCTGCTGCGGCGCGGCCGCGGCCTGCACCGGCTCCGAAGCGGCAGGCGCAGGCGGCTCCGCGGCCGCAGGCTGCTGCGGGGGTTCCGGCGGCGCCGGCGCCGGCTGCTCGTCGCCCTTCGCCGCCGACGCGGGCGGCTTCGGCACGCTCGCGGCGCGGGGCTTGGGCATCGCGGGCGCCGCCGTCTCTGCCACCACCGCCTCGGGAGCGGGCGTCGCCGGCTGGAGCATCCGCGTGTACATGGGCGCTGCGAAGTCGGTGAGCCCCGAGATCTGGTCGGCCTGGCGCGCCAGCCACTCGAGGCCGAGCACGTGGGCGACCACGACGGCGCTCCCGAGCAGGAGGAGCTTCAGCCTTGCGGACCGAACCATGTCAGCGCCCTCGCCGCATCGCGCAGCACCAGGCGCCAGGTGGTCACGCCCGGCGGGATGCCGAGCTCCAGGCGCAGCAGGCGGCGGTCGCGCGCGACGATCGCCGTCACCTTGCGGTGCGTGCCCGCGTACAGCATCAGGTCGTCCAGCTTGCCCAGGCGCCACGCGTTGCCCGCCACCTCGACGCCGACCCATTCGTCGTTGGCGGCGAAGCCGGCCTGTTCGGCCGCGCCGCCGCGCAGCACGTTCTTCATCGTGATGCTGCCCTGCGACTCGGTGACGCGCACGCCCAGCCGCTGCTGCAGCTGCGCAGGTTCCTCCATGACGGTGATGCCATGCTGCTCCAGCAGCTCCTTGAGCGGCAGCTCGCGGGTGCCGTGCACCCACGCGCCCAGCTCGCGCGTGAAGGCGCGGCCGCCCAGTTCCTTCAGCACACTGGCGAAGTCGGCCTCCGCCATGGGGCCGGCCTTGCAGCGCGCCCACAGCGCGCGCATCACCTCGTCCAGGTTGGTGTTGCCTTCCTGGCGCAGCGTGAGGTCGAAGCACAGGGCCACCAGCGCGCCCTTGGTGTAGTAGCTGACCGTGGCGTTGGCGGTGTTCTCGTCCTGGCGGTAGTACTTCACCCAGGCATCGAAGCTCGCCTGCGCCACCGACTGCACCTCGCGTCCCGGCGTCTGCAGCACCTGGTTGCAGGTCTTGGTGAGCAGCTTCAGGTAGGTGGCGTCGTCGATCAGGCCGGCGCGGCGCAGCAGCAGGTCGTCGTAGTAGCTGGTGAAGCCTTCGAAGAACCAGAGCAGGTGGCTGTAGTTCTCCTGCTTGTAGTCGTAGTGGGCGAACTCCGCCGGCCGCAGCCGCTTGACGTTCCAGGTGTGGAAGTACTCGTGGCTGATCAGGCCCAGCAGCGTTGTGTAGCCCTCGCCCATGCGCGCATCGCCCAGGCGCGGCAGGTCGCGGCGCGAGCAGATCAGCGCGGTGGAGTTGCGGTGTTCGAGCCCGCCGTAGCCGTCGTCCACCGCATTGAGCAGGAACAGGTAGCTCTTGAAAGGCGGACGCTTGCGCTCGTGCCAGAAGCGCACCTGGTGTTCGCAGATGCGCTGCATGTCGGCCACCAGCCGGTCGCCGTCCAGGGCTTCGGTCGCGCCCGCGAGCACCAGCCGGTGCGGCACGCCGCCGGCGCGGAACTCGAAGCTCTGGAAGGCCCCGAGTTCCACCGGGCAGTCGACGAGCTCGTCGTAGTCGGCCGCGATGTAGGTGCCGAAGCCCCGCTTGCCGGTCTTCAGTGGTTCGAGCCCCGTGGCCGCTTCCCAGTGCGGAAAGGCCCTCGGTGCGACCAGCTCCAGCTCGTGCGGCTCCTGGGCGAGGCCGTGCACGCGCAGGCACAGGCTGGTGCCGTTGAAGAAGCCGCGCTGCGAGTCGAGCCACGCGGTGCGCACCGAGTTGTCGAACGCGTAGACCTCGTAGGTCAGGACCAGCGGGCTCGACGGCACGCAGTCGACCACCCAGCTGGCCTTGTCCTGCTGGTGCACCGCCACCGGCCGGCCGTCCTGGCGCGCGGCGAGCTTCTGCAGGTGGCGCGCGAACTCGCGCAGCAGGTAGCTGCCGGGGATCCACGCGGGCAGCGACACGCGCTGGCCGGCCTGCGGCTGCGCGACCGTGAGCGTGACCTGGAACAGGTGGGCGGCGGGGTCGGCCGCCTCGACCCGGTAGTGCGGGCCGATGGGGCGCGGGCTCACTTGCTGTTGGCGGCGAGCATCTTCTCGACGTCGGCGGCGGCGATCGCCCCCGGGACCCGGGAGCCGTCGGTGAAGATCAGCGTGGGCGTGCCGGTGATCTTGTGCTTCTTGCCGAATTCGACGTTGCGCGCCAGCGCCGCCACGTCGCAGCTGGCGTCCGCCTTGGGCGGCGGCTCGTTGCGCAGCATCCAGTCGGCCCAGGTCTTCGCCTTGTCCTTGGCGCACCAGTGCCCCTTGGACTTCTCGGTGGAGTCCGGCCCGAGGATCGGGTACAGGAACATGTAGACGGTGACGTTGTCCACCTTCTGCAGGTCGCGTTCGAAGCGCTTGCAGTAGCCGCAGTTCGGGTCCTGGAAGACCGCCATCTTGCGCTTGCCGTTGCCACGCACGACGGTGAAGGCGTCCTTGACCGGCAGCGAGTCGAAGTTGATCGCCAGCAGCTTCTCCATGCGCTCTTCGGTCAGGTTCTTGCGCGCGCGCGTGTCGATGATCTGCCCGTTCAGAAGGTAGTTGCCCTCCGCGTCCGAGTAGAAGACATCCGTGCCCACGCGGATCTCGTAGATGCCGGTCATCGGCGTGCGCGTCACCTCGTCGATCTTGCCGATGGTCGGCAGCCGCTGTTCGAGGTTCTTGCGCAGCGTGGCCTCCACGTTCGGCGGCACCTGCCGCGCGGCGTTGGCCACGGTGGGCGCGTTGTCGCCCGCGGCGCCCGCGACCAGGCCGACCGTCATCAGGGCAGCCGCCAGCAGGGCGCGCATCGCATTGGCTCTCATGTTCTTCCCGTTCTCATCAGATTCCTGGCATGCCCCATGGCCTGCCGCACCGCCCAGTGCTTGATGGGGCCGCTGCGGTTGAAGCCGCGCATGCCCCAGTTGCGCACCCAGGCCCAGGGCTGGGCCGGCTGCGCGAACAGCTGCTGCAGCCCGTCGGTCGTCCAGGCCATCGCCAGCACGTCCGCCTTGCGCGCGCGCTCGTAGCGGCGCAGCAGCTTCTGGTCGCCCAGCCCGCGCCAGTACTCGCGATCGTGCAGCACCTGCGCCAGCACCTGCGCATCGGCCAGGCCCAGGTTCAGGCCCTGGCCCGCCAGCGGATGCACGTTGTGCGCCGCATCGCCGGCCAGCACCCAGCCCGGGCCGCACCAGCGGTCGGCCTGCGCCCGTTGCAGCGGCCACGCCATGCGCTCGCTCGTGAGCTTCATGTTCCCGAGTTCCATGCCCGAGCCGGCCTGCAGCCGCGCCTGGAAGTCCTCGGGCGGCAGCGCGAGCAGCTCGTCGGCACGCGGCTCCTGCACTGACCACACCAGGGCCACCGAGTTCCCCATGGTGCCGCCCATCGGCAGCAAGGCGAGGATGTTGCCGTCGTCGAACCACTGGCGGGCGATGCCGCCATGCGAATTGTCACAGTCCAGCCGGGCGGCGATGGCGCGCTGCGGGTACGAGGTGACCTCGAAATTCACGCCGAACTCGTCCCGCGTGGCACTGGTGCGGCCTTCGCAGACGACGGTGAGCGCGGCCGCGGCCGGGGCATCGAGCAGCTCGATCTGCGGCTGGTAGCGCACGGCTTCGCCCAGGCGGGCCAGCAGCGCCTCGACATCGACGATCCAGGCCAGGGCCGGCACGTCCTCCTCCAGCGCCGAGAACTCGACGCGGCCGCCTTCGTCCCCGTGCACTTCCATGCCCGAGACCGGCGTGGCGTGCAGGTCGTCGGGCCAGGCGCGCAGGCGCAGCAGCAGGTCGCGCGCCGCGGCGTTGAGGGCATAGGCGCGCACGTCGGCGCGCGTTTGCGCGGGCGGGGGCGCCTGCACCAGGCCGACGCGCAGCCGGTCGCGCGCGAGCAGCAGCGCCAGCGTGCGGCCGACGATGCCCGCACCGCGGATACAAACGTCGTAGGGAGCGGCCATGAGGGGCATTGTAGGAGCGGGGCACAATCCCGGCTGGCTTCCACCTGTCCCCGAGCTTGTCCATCCATGAGCACCGCTTCCGACGTCACCGCCCGCATCGCCCGCCTGTTCGTGTACCCCGTGAAGTCCTGCGCGGGCGTGGAGCTGCGCGAGGCGGTCCTCACCGAAACCGGGTTCGACCTCGACCGAGCCTGGATGGTGGTGGACGCGCAGGGCAACTTCGTCACGCAACGCGAGCTGCCGCGCATGGCGCTGGTCGTCCCCAAGATCCGCCTGAGCGACGTGATCCTGCGCGCGCCGGGCATGTTGCCGCTGCACCTGTCCATCGAGACCGTCGAGGAGCCGGTGCGCGTGCGCATCTGGGACGACGAGGTGGCCGCCTACGACATGGGCGCCGTGGCCGCGCAGTGGTTCACCGACTTCCTCGGCCAGCCCCTGCGGCTGGTGCGCTTCGATCCGGAGCACCGCAGGCTGTCCAACCGGCAGTGGACCGGCGACGACGAGGCGCTGAACCAGTTCACCGACGGCTATCCGGTGCTGGTGACGAGCACGGCGTCGATGGACGAGCTCAATGCGCGCCTGCAGGGCAAGGGCCATGCGCCGGTGGGCGTCGAGCGCTTCCGGCCCAACATCGTCCTCGAGGGCGTGTCTGCCCACGACGAGGACCGGCTCGACGTGCTGCGGGTGGCAACGCCCGAGGGTGAAGTGCGCCTGCGCATGGTCAAGCCGTGTGCCCGCTGCCCCATCCCGAATATCGACCCGGCGACGGCGCAGGTCGACCCCATCATCGCCGACACGCTGCAGGCGTACCGCCGCAACGACGTGATCGGCGGCAGCATCAGCTTCGCCATGAACGCGATCGTGCTCGAGGGCGAGGACCGCACGCTGCGCGTGGGCCAGGAGATCGAGGCGAACTGGAAGTTCTGAGCTCCCTCTCCCGCTGGCCGGAGAGGGTCGGGGTGAGGGCGGCTCAGGGCGAAGTGGCGATGTCCTCTTCGTGCGGCGGCAACAGCTCCGCGAAGAGCGACGAGTCGCGCCCGGTGTCGGACACCGGCGCCGCCTCGGCGTCGACGAAGCGGATCGGCCGGCGCGTGCGCGGGGACATGGTGGC
Source organism: Ramlibacter sp. (assembly GCA_036263715.1). GTDB lineage: Bacteria > Pseudomonadota > Gammaproteobacteria > Burkholderiales > Burkholderiaceae_C > Ramlibacter. Next base: position 1,889 of record DATAGN010000238.1, on the reverse strand, counting down.
CAGCTTGGCGGCGAGCGCCAGCTCCACTTCCTCGGCTTCCATCGGCCGCTCGCACAGCAGCACGGCGGCCACGTGGAACTGGAGGGTGACGTCCGGCTTCAGGCCTTCCAGCGGCGTCAGGCCGGAGGCGATCAGTCGCGTCGCGCGTTCGGTCACTGAGCTGCGAGAGGCCGCGCCCTCCAGGATGACGGCGAAGCGCGCCTCGCCGACGCGGCTGACGGTGTCGACGTCGCGCAGCAGCCGCCGCAGCTTGATCACGCTGCGCAGGATGCTCTGTTCGGCCACCGAGCTGCCGAAGTACTGGCGGATCAGGCCGTAGTTCACCAGGTCGATGTACATCACGGCTGAACTCTCGCGGTGGCGCCGGAAGCGCTCCACCACGTGGCGCAGCCGATCCTGGAACAGGTGCGGCGCCAGCAGGCCGGTGAGCGCGTCGTGCGTGGTCAGCGCCTGTTCGCGCACCTCCGCGCTGTGGCGGTCGCGCGAGCGGATGAACAGGGCCACGAGCAGCAGCGGGACCTCCACGGTCATCGCTGCCACCACCGCGTACTGCGAGGTGGAGGTCAGCGGGATCCAGCCCAGCACCCGCAGCACGCTCAGGAGCACCGCGCCGAGCATCGGGACGTAGGCCGCGAACACCCACTTGGCGGCGTGGTCGCCGCGGATCCAGCAGGCGACCGCGGCCAGGGCGGCGGCCAGGGTGGCCAGCAGGATGCAGGCGCTCACCACGGGCACCACGGTGGCCTTGGGGGCGAACGCCGGGGTGGGCATCAGGACGAAGGAGGCGATCGCGATCCCGAGCAGCAGCCGATCCAGCAAGGCGAAACGGCGGCGTAGACCGAGGATGTTGCGCACGAACAGGACCCCGGTGCCCGATGCGGCGCACACGAGAATCGGCATGATCCGGTCGCCGGGGATGCCCAGGCCCGGCCAGAACAGGTGGGCAGCGATCCCGGTGTAGGCCGATACGGCCAGCCCGGTGAGCGCCGCATAGCCCGCGTACCAGCCGAACACCGGGTCGCGGTAGGCGAGGCTCTTGGCCAGGCAGCCGGCGATCAGCAGCAGCAGCGCGCCGAAGGCGGAGCCGAGCACGAGGTATTCGATTTGCTGGTGCCGGCCATGCACGGCCCCGGTATCCAGTGAAAGCGTGAAGTTCGCCGCCGTGGCGTGGCGGATGCGCACGTACACGTCGCCGGACTGGCCGGGCTCCAGCGCGACGCGGAAGGTCGGGTAGCGCCCCGGCTCGGCCCAGTCGTTCACGGACAGCGTGTCCCCCGCGCTCTCGGCGCGCCAGCCGTCGCCGTCGCCCTGGTACACGGTCACGTGGTCCAGCACCGGCATCGGCAGTTCGAGCATCCAGTCCTGCCGCTCCAGCGGGCCGCGCTGCAGGCGCATGTGCAGCCACAGCGCGCTGTGCTCGCCCAGGCGGTAGGTGGCTTCCGGCCGCGCCGGCTCGAAGGCGACGCGCGGGCCGCCGTGCACCACCTCCTGGATGGAGGCATCACCGGTGGGATCGACCCAGGCGCGCGCGAACTGGTGCGCGTCGATGCTGCCCGCGCGGTCGGTCAGCGTGATCACCGGCGGCGCGACATCCCGTGCAGCCGCAGCACAGCAGGCCAGTGCCAGCATGAGCCAGGCGGCCAGCAGCCGGCCCAAGCCCCATGGCATACACTTTCCGGCTTCTCTAACGGGTACAGACATGAGTTTGAAGTGCGGAATCGTGGGCTTGCCCAACGTCGGCAAGTCCACCTTGTTCAACGCATTGACCAAGGCCGGGATCGCCGCCGAGAACTATCCCTTCTGCACGATCGAGCCCAACGTGGGCATCGTGGAACTGCCGGATGCGCGACTGGCGGCGCTTGCTGACATCGTGAAGCCCGAGCGCATCG
>DATAGN010000237.1:0-1896 GCA_036263715.1 Ramlibacter sp. | reverse complement strand
AGGTTGCGGAACGCCTGGCCTTCGTCGACAAGGAGCTGGCCGGCAAGCAGTACGTGATGGGCGATCACTTCAGCGTGGCCGACGCGTATCTCTACACCGTCACGCGCTGGACCAAGCCGATGTCGATCGACATCTCCGGGTTTGCGAACCTGGGCGCGTTCATGAAGCGCATGGAAGCGCGGCCGGCGGTGCAGGAAGCACTGAAGGTCGAGAAGCTGGCTTGAAATCCCTCTTCGACCCCGTGCAGGTCGGCAAGCTCCGCCTGCCCAACCGCGTCGTGATGGCCCCGCTGACCCGCAACCGCGCGCCCAACGCCATCCCCACGCCGCTCATGGCGGAGTACTACGCACAACGCGCCACCGCCGGCCTCCTCATCAGCGAGGCCACCGCCATCACGCACCAGGGCCAGGGCTACGCCGACGTGCCGGGCCTCTACAGCACCGAGCAACTCGATGGCTGGAAGAAGGTGACCAAGGCCGTGCACGAGGGCCGCATCTACTGCCAGCTGTGGCACGTCGGCCGCGTTTCGCACGTCGACCTGCAGCCGCATGCGCAGAAGCCGGTTGCGCCTTCCGCGATTCCCGCCAGGACCAAGACTTACCTGATCACCAACGGCACCGGCGCTTTCGTGCCGGTATCGGAGCCGCGCGCACTGGACGCCGAGGAGCTGCCCGGCATCGTGCGCGACTTCCGCCATGCGGCGCGCAACGCCATCAGCGCCGGCTTCGACGGCGTCGAGGTGCACGGCGCCAACGGCTACCTGCTGGACCAGTTCCTGAAGACCGGCGCCAACCACCGCGACGATGCCTATGGCGGCTCGGTCGAAAACCGCGCGCGCCTGCTGCTCGAAGTGATGCGCGAAGTCTGCGAGGAGCTCGGGCCCGAGCGCGTCGGCCTGCGCCTCTCGCCGGTCACGCCGGCCAACGACATCGCGGATGCGAATCCGCAGCCGCTGTTCGACCACGTGGTGCGCCAGCTCGGTCCGCTGGGACTGGCCTACCTGCACCTCATCGAAGGCAGCACCGGCGGCCCGCGCGAGGTGGAAGGCCGTCCCTTCGATTACCAGGCGATGCTGCAGGCGTGGCGCGCTGCGGGTGCGAAAGGCGCCTGGATGGTGAACAACGGCTATACGCGCGAGCTCGCCGAGCAGGCGCTGGCACAGGGTGCCGACCTGGTGGCCTTCGGCCGTCCGTACATCGCGAACCCGGACCTGGTGGAGCGGCTGCGTGCCAACGCGCCGTTGAACGAGGTGGAGCGGGCGACGCTGTATGGGGGCGGGGCGAAGGGGTACACGGACTATCCGGCGCTGCAAGGCGCCACGGCGTGACCGTCATCCCGCGGAGGCGGGGACCCAAAGCGTCCTGAGTTCAGGAAGCCTTGGATTCCCGCCTCCGCGGGAAGGACGGGCCGCGCCACCGCTTCAACAGCAACGCATTCGTCAGCACGCTCACGCTCGACAACGCCATCGCCGCACCCGCCACCACCGGCGAGAGATAACCCAGCGCCGCCAGCGGAATCCCCGCCACGTTGTACGCGAAGGCCCAGAACAGGTTCTGCCGGATCTTCACCACGGCGCGGTGCGAGATGTCCAGCGCGCCCGCCACCAGCCCCACGTCGCCGCGCATCAGCGTGACTCCGGCGGCGTGCATCGCCACGTCGGTACCGGTGCCCATCGCGATCCCCACATCGGCCGCTGCGAGTGCGGGCGCGTCGTTGACGCCGTCGCCCACCATCGCCACCACGGCACCGGCTTCACGCAGCGCCGCCACCCGCGCAGCCTTGTCGCCAGGCAGCACCTCGGCCTGTACTTCTTCCGGCCGCAGCCCCAGCCGCTGGGCCATCGCCAGCGCCGCGGCGCCGTTGTCGCCGGAGATCAGCACCAGCCGCAGGCCACGG
>DATAGN010000236.1:0-2737 GCA_036263715.1 Ramlibacter sp. | reverse complement strand
GCGGCCGTTCTGCTGGCGTCGACCTGCGTGGAGGCACTGCGCGCGCCCGACGTGCAGGCCGAGGACACGCGCGTGCAGCTGCAGGGCACCTGGCTGCGCGAGTACAGCGAGCGGGGGGTGCAGGTACGGCGCGTGCTGGCGCTGGAGCCGGGCGGCGACTTCCACGAGACCGTGCGCGTGCAGGAGGAGGGCGGCAAGGTCACCGAGTACGCGCACGAAGGCACCTGGCTGTATGACGGCACCAACCTGAAGCGCCGCTACACGCTCATGAACGGCAAGCCGCCGTCGCGGCTGAACCTGCCCTTCGCCACCTTCGCGATCACCTTCGATTCGCGCAACGAGTTCCGGGGCGTCGACCACGTGCGGGGGCACAAGGTGCATTACCGCAGGCTGTCCGTGGACGCCTCCTCAGGCGACCAGGGCCGCTGACTTGACCTGCGCCCAGGCCGCGCTGCCGGCCTGCAGCTGCAGTTCGTCCACGGCGCGCGCGGTGATGCGCGCCAGCAGCAGCGATTCGCCGCAGGCCAGCTGCACGACGGCCTGCGAGGGATGCGCGCCGGGCACGATCGCGCGCACGGTGCAGGGCAGGACGTTCTGGATGCTGCTGCGCTCGGGCGGGGTCAGCGCCAGGCTCACGTCGCGTGCGAGCACCCGCACGCGCACCCGTTCGCCCACGCCGCGGCCGGCATCGGCGATCCAGAGGCTGCCGCCGCCGAAATCCACCTGCGCCAGCTGCCACTGCGGATCGCGCCGGGCGATCGTGGCGTGCAGCAGCGCGCCGGCTTCGTCGCCCGGCACCGCGGGCAGGTCCACGCGCGAGAGCGTTTCGGCCAGCGGCCCGGATGCGCGCGCCTGCCCGGCTTCCAACAGCACGAGGTGGTCGGCCAGCCGCGCGACCTCGTCGCCGGAGTGCGTGACGTACAGCATGGGAAGGCGCAGCTCGTCGCGCAGCCGCTCCAGCCACGGCAGGATCTCGCGCTTGCGGGCGAGGTCCAGCGCGGCCAGCGGTTCGTCCAGCAGCAGGATGCGCGGCCGGGTGGCGAGCGCACGCGCGATGGCCACGCGCTGGCGCTCGCCGCCGGAGAGCTCGTGCGGACGCCGGTGCAGCAACGGCCGGATGCCCAGGAGCTCCAGCAGGTCGTCGAGCGAGCGTGCGTCGCCGCCCGAGCGCTTGCGGCCGAACTCCAGGTTGCCGTGCACGTCCAAGTGGTCGAACAAGCTGGCCTCCTGGAACACGTAGCCGAGCGGCCGGCGGTGCGTCGGCACGTGGATGCCCTGCTGCGTGTCCTCCCAGGTGTCGCCGGCGACCACCACCCGCGCAGCGTCGGCACGCTCCAGGCCGGCCACCGCGCGCAGCAGCGTCGTCTTGCCGGAGCCGGAGGGGCCGAACACCGCGGTGATGCCGGTGGCGGGCAGCTGCAGGTCGACATCCAGCGTGAAGCCGGCGCGCGCGATGCGCAAGCGCAACTCAATCATCCCAACACCCGCGTGCTGCGCCGGTTCAGGCGGGCGAGCGCCCACAGCACCGCGAAGGAGAACAGCAGCATGCCGCCGGAGAGCCAGTGCGCCTGCGTGTATTCCAGGGCCTCGACGTGGCCGTAGATCTGCGTCGACACGACGCGGGTCTTCTCGGGGATGTTGCCGCCGATCATGAGCACGACGCCGAATTCGCCCACCGTGTGCGCGAAGCTCAGGACCGCCGCCTGCACGATGCCGCCGCGCGACAGCGGCAGCACCACGTTGATGAAGGTGTCCAGGGGACTGGCGCGCAGCGTCGCCGCGGCTTCCAGCGGGCGCCGGCCGACGGCCTCGAACGCGTTCTGCAGCGGCTGCACCGCGAACGGCAGCGAGTAGAGGATGGAGCCGAGCAGCAGGCCGCCGAAGGTGAAGGGCAGCAGGCCGATGCCCAGGGCCTGCGTCAGCTGCCCGCCCCAGCCTTGCGGGCCGAAGCTCACGAGCAGGTAGAAACCCAGTACCGTCGGTGGCAGCACCAGCGGCAGGGCGACGACCGCTGCGACGGGCGCGCGCCACCGCGAGGTCGTGCGCGCCAGCCACCAGCCCAGGGGCGCTGCCAGCAGGAGCAGGACGGCGGTCGTGGCGAGCGCCAGCCGCAGCGTGAGCCAGATCGCCTGCAGGTCGGCGGCCGACACCATCTACAGCAGGTAGCCGGCGCTGCGCAGCACGGCGCGTGCGGCGTCGCCGCGCAGGTACTGCAGGAAAACGGCGGCGACCGGATTGGACGCGCCCGCCTTCAGCAGCACGGCGTCCTGCCGGATCGGTGTGTGCAGCTTCGCCGGCACGATCCAGCCCGAGCCGCGGGTGATGCGGCCTTGCTCGCTGACCTGCGATAGCGCGACGAAGCCGAGGGCCGCGTTGCCGGTGGCGACGAACTGGTGCGCCTGCGCGATGTTCTCGCCCTGCACCAGGTGCGGCTCCCAGGTGGCGAGGAGGCCGAGGTTCTTCAGCGTCTCCATGGCCGCGGACCCGTAGGGGGCGAGCTTGGGATTGGCGATGGCCAGCTTGCCGCGCGGCGGCTGGCGCAGGACCGCGGCGTGGTCGTCCACGACACCGGGCTGCGCGCTCCAGAGAACGAGCTGGCCGGTGGCGTAGGTGAAGCGCGAGCCGGGGCGCGCCAGGCCTTCGGCTTCCAGGCGTTGCGGTGTTTCGTCGTCGGCCGCGAGCAGGACTTCGAACGGCGCGCCGTTGCGGATCTGCGCGTAGAAGCGGCCGGTGGAGC
>DATAGN010000235.1:0-12507 GCA_036263715.1 Ramlibacter sp. | reverse complement strand
GCCGGCTTCCTGCGCGCGTTCCCGAACATGCCGCCGGCGCCGGTCGAATCCTGCGAGGCGCTGGAGCAGTTGCGCGCGCTCTGGCACGGCCATCGCATCGCCGTCCACATCAGCGATGCCGCCCCCGGCGCCGGCGTCGATACCCCCGAGGACCTGGAGCGCGTGCGCGCACTGTTCGCGTAATTTCCGTGTCGGGGGTGCGTGCTATCCTCGGCGCAACAGGCGCGAAGGCCGGGCGGCAGGGCCCTGCCCGCAGTGCTGCACGACCTACGAACCATCCGAGGATTCCCATGAGACTGATCCTGTTGGGCGCACCCGGCGCCGGCAAGGGAACACAGGCGGCCTTTCTCTGCCAGAAGTACGGCATCCCGCAGATCTCCACCGGCGACATGCTGCGTGCGGCGGTGAAGGCAGGTACCCCGCTCGGTCTCGCGGCGAAGAAGGTGATGGACTCGGGTGCGCTGGTCAGCGACGACATCATCATCGGGCTGGTGAAGGAACGCCTCGCGCAGCCGGACTGCGCCCGCGGTTTCCTGTTCGACGGCTTCCCGCGCACGATCGCGCAGGCCGAGGCGATGAAGACCGGTGGCGTCAAGATCGACTGCGTGCTGGAAATCGACGTGCCCTTCCCCGCGATCGTCGAGCGCATGAGCGGCCGCCGCTCGCACCCCGCTTCGGGCCGCACCTACCACGTGAAGTTCAATCCGCCCAAGGTGGACGGCAAGGACGACCTCACCGGCGAGCCGCTGGTGCAGCGCGAGGACGACCGCGAAGAGACGGTGCTCAAGCGGCTGGACGTCTATGCCGCGCAGACGCGGCCCCTGGTCGACTACTACAGCAACTGGTCCCGGGTGGATCCGCTGGACGCACCCAAGGTGCGCAAGATCGACGGCATGGGCAGCGTCGAAGAGATCACCGCCCGCGCGCTGGCCGCGCTGGCCGATTGCGACTGCTGATCAGGCCGGGCTGGAACGCAGCCCGTACGCGTTGCCATCCACGTAGAGATATTCGGCGCGCAGGATCGCGGCGCCCTTCTCGTCCTTGAAGGTGTAGCCCAGCACGCCGACCGTGCTGCCCACGGCGATGGGTGCGACCTTCCACGCTTCCAGTCGCGTCAATGGCGCGAGTTCGACTTCCCAGCGGCGGTCCCTGCGCGTGGGCGCCACGGCGCGCGCGAGCAGCGCCTTGCCGTCCAGGCTGGCGGACTGCGCCGGCACCGCGCGGCTGGCGACGTCGCCGGGCAGGCGATAGTCGGCCGGCAGCTCCAGCACCAGTTCCGCATGCGGGTTCTGCCACTTCACCGTGGCGACGCGGCCCTGCAGGAAGATGGGCCGGTCCTGGTCGAAGCTGCTCCAGCCGTGGTGGGCGCGGGCGGCGAAGGGCAGCGCGAGGGTGGCGAGCAGGCAATGGCGTCGGTTCATGGTCGGTTCTCCTGCATCAACGATACGCGATCCAGCGGCCGCATGCGATGACCCCGAGCCACAGCAGGGTGGAGGCGGCCATCAGCACCCGCGCGGTGGTGTCGCAGCGCGCGAGCGAGCCGCGCCCGTGGAACCACGCGGCGTTGCAGCCGGCGGTGAACAGCAGCAGCATCTTCAGCGTGAAGGCGCGGTTGGCCAGCAGTTCGGACGGCTGCGAGGCGAACATCAGCAGGCCCGAGCCGGCCGCCAGCGCGAAGCCGGTGGCCGCGGTGCCCAGCGCCAGGCGCGCGAGCGCCTGCAGGTCCAGCACCGCGCCGCGGCCGAACACCCGCAGTTCCAGCAGCACCAGGTTGCCGAGCAGGAGCGCGATGCCCACGATGTGGACGATCTCCAGGACCGGGTAGGCCCAGGGATGCGACTGGATGCCGGCGAACATCAGGCCATGAGCTCCAGCATGAGCGCCACGCGGGCCTTCACGGGGCCGAGGCCGTCCACCCCGGCAATCGCGTCGTGGGGCGTGGCCATGACGCGGCCCTGCGGGCAACGCGTGGCGCGGCGCACGGCCACGCCCTGCGATTGCGCCTGCAGCAACGCATCCTGCAGCGCATGGTGCAGCGTGCCGTTGCCCGTGGCCGCCACCACCAGGCCGGCCACGCGATCGCGCACCAGCGCCTGCACGATGCGGCCATCGGCGCCGGCGTGGCTCCAGACGATCTCCACGCGCGGCCAGTCGGCCGGGTCGGGCAGCGAGGCCGCGCTGCGCACGCCCAGTGGCTGCGGCCAGGGGCGCAGCACGCGCAGGCGTCCTTCCTCCACATACGCCAGCGGCCCCGCGTCGCCTGAACCGAACGCATCGAGCCGCCAGGCATGCACCTTCTGCACGTCGACGGCCGAATGCACCGCGCCTGCGAACACCACGCTGACGCCTTGCACCAGCGGCGAGGCAGCCACCGCGATCGCGTCGGCGAGGTTTTGCGGGCCGTCGGCAAGCGCCGAAGTGGCAGGCCGCATCGCCCCCGTGAGCACGACCGGCTTCACCGGCGCCAGCACCGCGTGCAGGAAGTACGCCGTCTCCTCCATCGTGTCCGTGCCGTGGGTGACCACGATGCCGGCGACGTCGGCCTGCGCGAGCCATTCGGAACAGCGGCGCGACAGCGCGCACCAGGTGTCGAAGCCCATGTCCTTGCTGTCGATGTTCGCCACCTGCTCCGCCTGCACCGTGACGCCGGCCGGCACGTGCACCCCCTGCAGCAGATCCGCCACGCCGATCTCGCCGGCCCGGTAGCCGAGGTTGTCCTGGGCCGACGCGGCACGGCCGGCGATGGTGCCGCCGGTGCCCAGTACCACGATTCTTCTGTCGTTCACTTGCATTCCTGCCGAAACTGTTCAAAAATACAGGCACTGGATACGAACACAGTAACCCGCCCCCGCGAGGAGCCCGCGATGATGGAACCGCCCAAGCTGACAGCCCGCCAGCAACAGATTCTGGACCTGATCCAGAGCGCCATCGCGCGCACGGGCGCACCGCCCACCCGCGCCGAAATCGCGGCCGAACTCGGGTTCAAGTCCGCCAACGCAGCCGAAGAACACCTGCAGGCCCTCGCCCGCAAGGGCGTCATCGACCTCGTGAGCGGCACCTCGCGCGGCATCCGCTTGAAGAGCGAAGCGCTGCGCGAGCTCAATGAAAACCGCATGAAGCAGTTCAACCTGCCGGGGCTGTCGCAGCTGGCGCTGCCGCTGGTGGGGCGCGTGGCGGCGGGCTCGCCGATCCTGGCGCAGGAGCACGTGGACCAGACCTACTACGTCGAAAGCGGGCTGTTCGCGCGGCGGCCGGACTACCTGCTCAAGGTGCGGGGCATGTCGATGCGCGACGCCGGCATCATGGATGGCGACCTGCTCGCCGTGCAGTCCACGCGCGACGCCAAGAACGGCCAGATCATCGTGGCGCGCCTCGGCGACGACGTCACGGTCAAGCGTTTCCGCCGCAACAAGCACCTCATCGAGCTGCACGCGGAAAACCCGGACTACCCGACCATCGTGGTGGAGCCTGGCGAACCCTTCGAAGTCGAAGGTGTCGCCGTCGGCCTGATCCGCAACACGATGCTGATGTAAACCCCCGCGGCACCGCAGGTGGCAGGCGTATGGCGAAGAGTCGCCATCACCCTGCGGCTGCCGCATGTCCCAGCGAATCCTGCCTGTGTCCAACCCCCACAGGAGCTGTCACATGGCAACCGTTTTCTTCTCTCCCTTCGCGCAACTCTTCGCCTCGCTGCAGGCGCTGGCCAGCTGGCTGGCCCCCCGCCCGGCGCCGGTGCCCTGCCCGGTCGTGCGCACGGCCGTGCGCATGCCGGCGCAGCGCCCGCAGGCCGCGGTGCCGGCCAAGCCCTTGCGCGTGCTGCGCGTGGTGGAGCCGAGCGCCCCGCGCGCGGTGGCGGGGCGCATGGTCATCTCGGGCCGCCTGGCCGACGTGTGCGCGGAACTCGACCGCCTGGCGGCGCAGGAGACGCGCTGAACGCTCAACGCTGCGCGCCCGCGAGGTAGTCCGCCTTGCCCAGGTCCACCCCGTTGTGCCGCAGGATGTTGTAGGCGGTGGTGATGTGGAAGTAGAAGTTGGGCAGCACCCAGGTAGTCAGGTAGGCCTGCGCGCTCATGGTGCGCGTGGCGTCCCGGCCCACCGGGAAGGTGATCTGCTTGTCCTCGGTGCCGTCCATGGCGTTCGCCGGCACGGTGGCCAGGTAGTCCAGGGTCTTCCGGACGCGGGCCTTCAGCTCGGCAAAGGTCGCTTCGTTGTCTTCGAACTTCGGCGCTTCCACACCGGAGATCCGCGCCACGCCGTTCTTGGCGGCGTCGCAGGCGATGAGGATCTGGCGCGTGAACGGCAGCATGTCCGGGGCCAGCCGCGCGACCGCCAGGACCGAGGCATCGAACTTGCGAGCGGTCGCGCTCGCCTCGCCCTTGTCGAGGATGTGCGACAGGTTCTTCAGCATGTGCTGCATGACCGGGACGCTTGCTGCATACATGGACATCGTCATTTCTATCTCCGTTTGTCGTCGTGGAAGGCCGGCATGCTAGCGCTGGACTGGGAATCCTGCCGGGGCCGCTCCCTCGGCCAAGGCACAATCGAGGGAATGAACATCGTGATCCTCGACGATTACCAGGACGCGGTCCGCAAGCTGCAGTGCGCGTCCAAGCTCGAGGCCTACCCGGCCAAGGTCTTCACCAACACGGTCAAGGGCATCGGCCAGTTGTCGGTGCGCTTGCGCGACGCGGACGTGATCGTGCTGATCCGCGAGCGCTCCGCCATCAGCCGCCAGCTGGTGGAAAAGCTGCCGCGCCTGAAGCTCATCTCGCAGACCGGCCGCGTCGGGGCGCACATCGACATCGAGGCGTGCACGGAACGCGGCATCGCGGTGGCAGAGGGGGTGGGCTCGCCCATCGCGCCGGCCGAACTGACCTGGGCGCTGATCATGACGGCCATGCGGCGCCTGCCGCAGTACATCGCCAGCCTCAAGCACGGTGCCTGGCAGCAATCGGGGATGAAGTCCGCGTCCATGCCGGCCAACTTCGGCCTCGGCATGGTGCTGCGCGGCAAGACGCTGGGCATCTGGGGCTACGGCAAGATCGGGCAGCTGGTCGCCGGCTACGGCAAGGCCTTCGGCATGCGCGTGCAGGTCTGGGGCAGCCCGGAATCGCGCGCGCACGCCGAGAACGACGGCCTGAGCGCCGCGCCCAGCCGCGAGGCGCTGTTCACCGACAGCGACGTGCTCAGCCTGCACCTGCGCCTGAACGAGGAAACCTTCGGCGTGGTGAAGCTGGAAGACCTGAACCGCATGAAGCCGACGTCCCTGCTGGTCAACACCTCGCGGGCCGAGCTGATCGAGCCGGAAGCGCTGATCGCGGCGCTGAACCGCGGCCGCCCCGGCATGGCGGCCATCGACGTCTTCGAGAGCGAACCCATCCTGCAGGGCCACGCGCTGCTGCGGCTGGAGAATTGCATCTGCACGCCGCACATCGGCTACGTGGAGCAGGAAAGCTACGAGCTGTACTTCGCCTCCGCCTTCGACAACGTGGTGAACTTCATCCGAGGCACCCCGACCAACATCGTCAATCCGGGCGCGCTGCAGGTGCGGCGATAGGCTTTTGGCCATGCCCGCGGTCCTCTGGCCGCTCCTCTTCGGCAACTTCGTCATCGGCAGCGGCGTCATGGCCGTGCCGGGCACGCTCAACGAGATCAGCACCGATCTCTCCGTCTCCGTCGCCACCGCCGGCCAGCTGATTTCGGCCGGCGCGGTGCTGATGTGCGCGGGCGCGCCGCTGCTCGCCGCGCTCGTGGCGGGCTGGGACCGCAGGCGCCTGCTGGCGCTGTCGATGGTGTGGTTCGCGCTGCTCCACATCGCCTGCGCCGCCGCGCCCGACTTCGCCTGGCTGCTGCCGCTGCGCGTGCTGGCGCTGGTCTCCCCGGCCATCTTCACGCCCCAGGCCGCTGCCTGCATCGGCCTGCTGGTGCCGGCGGAGCAGCGCGGCCGCGCGATCACCTTCGTCTTCCTGGGCTGGTCGGTGGCCTCGGTGCTGGGAATGCCGCTCAGTGCCTTCGTCGGCGGCACGCTGGGGTGGCGCAGTGCCTTCGCGGTGATCGCCGTGCTCAGTGCGGTGAGTGCCGCGTGGGTCTGGCGCTCGCTGCCCGACGGCGTGAAGCCGCCGGCGCTGTCGCGGGCGGCCTGGAGCGAAACCTTCCGCTCGCGCGCGCTCATGACCGCGGTGCTGGTCACGGTGCTCTACGCCGGCGGGCAGTTCGTGCTGTTCTCGTACTTCGCGCCTTACTTCAAGCAGAAGCTGGACGCGAGCCCGGGCGAGCTGAGCCTCTTCTTCATGTGGTTCGGCGCCTTCGGCCTGGCGGGCAACATGCTCATGGCGCGCTACATCGACCGGCTGGGCGCGCACCGTGCCGTGATGATCGGCATCGTGCTGATGGCCGTCACCCTGCTGCTGTTCCCTCTGGGCGTGACGCTGTGGCTGGCCGCCATCATCTGCATCCCGTGGGCGCTCGGCTGCTTCTCGTCGAACTCGGCGCAGCAGGCGCGCCTGGTCAACGTGGCGCCGCCACTGGCCTCCGCGTCGGTGGCGCTCAATTCATCGGCGATGTATGCGGGCCAGGCGATCGGTGCGGCCACCGGCGGCTGGCTGATCTCGCGCGGCGGCATGGACACGCTGCACTGGGCCGGATTCGGCGGGCTGGTGCTTGCGATGGGGGCCAGCGCACTGGCGACGCACTATGCGCGTCGCGGCGAGTGACTACGAAGACCGCTTGCCCTTGTCGTCGCCGAAGGAGCTGATGTCGAAGTCCAGCGGCGGCAGGTCGCGATCCGCCTGCGTCGCGTCCATGGCGAAAGCGCTGGGGGCGGGAGGCTGGCCGGCCCTCTTCCGTTCGGCGGACCCTCCGGAATCGCCGATGTCCCCCAGGTCGATGTCCAGCCCGAGGTTGGCCGAGGCCGGCGGGATCAGCAGCAGGTCCAGGTCCCCCGACTGCGAGCCCGACTCGTCGAGCATGTTCAGCGGCTGCAGCGAGGTGTCGGAGAAGGTGCCCGGTCGGGAGTCCGGCGCGCCCTCGGCCGGCGGCGAGACCTCCTTGGCCACGTGGTACAGCAGCACCAGCTCGCGGTAGGCCTCGAGGCTGAACGCCTCGGCGCCCGGCAGGCCCGGCTGCCGGAAGATCGATTCCTCGATGACGTCCAGCACGCGCCGCGTCGGCCACAGGGCCACGATGCGGCTCAGCGCGCGGCTGTAGTTCTCCAGCGATGCGGTCGGCTGGTCGAAGTGCTCGAAGTCGGGCACCTGCGCGGTGAAGCGCTGGCGGAACTCCGAGCGCAGGCGCTCGTACTCCATGCGCTTGCCCAGGGAGTGGTACAGCTCCAGCAGGTCCATCCAGGGCAGCGCGCTGGTCTCCACCTGGTCGTGCACGTGCGCCTCGAGCACCGCGATCGCCTGCTCGTGCTCGCCGATGGACAGGAAGAAATCGGCCTTGTCATGGACGTCGATCAGTTCCTCCACGCCCACCATGCGCACGCTGCCGCCGCGGCTGGCCTGGAAGTCGCTGTTGCTCCAGCCGCTGGTGTTCACGCCGGCGCGCGCGGCGTCGTTGCGCGCGACCGCCGCCACAGCCGCCGCTGCCGCTGCTGCCTTGCCCTTGGTCGCCGGGCCGGACGGCGCGTCGAGCGGGAAGTCCGGCTCGGTGGGCGGCGCAGCGGACACAGGCTCCGAGCCGGCCAGCGGCGCCTTGCCGGTGTCGCCATGCGCATCGAACCAGCGGCCGACGCGATCGAGCTGGTGGACGCGGTACCAGCGCCACGCGAACCACGCGAGCAAGGCAGCGAGCAAGGCGCCGAGGGCCAGCGCCATGGCTGCGGCGAGGTTGCGGTCGCCACGCGCCCGCTCCACCTGCGACCGCAGCTCGCCGACGGCCGCGGCGTTCTGGCGGGTCACGTCGCGCAAGGCATCCATCTCGCGCTGCACGGCCTGCAGCCGGATGGCGTCCTGCAAGGCCTCGTCGGGGGTCTTCTGCAGCGCCAGCCACAGGGCCGCGGCGGCAGCGCGCTGCGGAGACTCCGCGCCCGGTTCGGCGCCGAGCTGGGAGCTCATGCGCAGCGTGGGACTGCGCTCCACGCTCAGGTCCAGCGGTTCGAGCCGCAGCCGGGCGAGGGTCTCGCGCGGCTCGCGTTGCGCGGGCGGCGGCGGCGCGGCACGCGCAGGCTGCCGGCGCTCGCCGATCTGTGTTTCCGGGCGCAGCGTCGGCGCGGCAGCGGCGACATCGCCGCGGCGGGGAACGGCGGCAGCCGGTGGCGCTGCGGGGGCCGCGCGGGGCGGCGTCGCGGGTTGCGCCTGCGCCTGCGCGGGCGGCGCCGCGGGCACCGGAGCGCTGCGCGTCCCCGGCAGCGAGGTTTCGTTGGCCGGGGGCACTTCCGACAGCAGCACGAAGCGGCGCGTGGTGCTCTGCGCGCAACCGACGTGCAGGTACACGGTCACCATCGGCTCGTCCACTGGCGCCGGCGCGCTCACCCGCAGCACGCCCTCGTTGCCGCGGCCCGGCTCCCAGCGCACCGTGGGCGGGGCGGTCACCTTCTGCTCGCCATAGAACACCTCGGCGCGGGCGCAGGCGCCGTCGGCATCGGGCGCGTCGAGCGTCACCGGGATCGAGAGGTCGAGGGGACGTCCGATGAGCGCGGCGCCGCGGGCGCGACCCACGGAGAGCGCAAGCGCATCGGCTGCGAGGAGCCATCCGCACGCAGCGAGGGCCAGGGCACGGACGGTAACTGTGTGCAACATCGAGGCCTCATTCTAGGCATGCATCGCCGCTTGACCAAACGAGGTGTGGCGCGGGCCCGTCGCCGCGCACCCCGATAATGGCCCGATGGAGACCCGTTACAAGACGACAGGCGTGGCCGGAGCCGGCGCCATGGGGCGCGGCATCGCGCAGATCGCCGCCCAGGGCGGCAGCACGGTCAGGCTGTTCGACATGCAGCCCGGCGCCGTGGACCGCGCCATCCAGGAGATCGGCGCCCAGTGGGACCGCCTCCTCGAGAAAGGCCGCATGGACGCGGGTGCGGTGCAGGCGGCCAAGGCCAGGCTGCAGCCGGCCAGCAGCCTGCAGGACCTGGCCGGCTGCGACCTGGTGATCGAAGCCATCGTGGAGCGGCTGGACGCCAAGCGGGCATTGTTCGCGGATCTGGAACGGATCGTCGGCGACCAGGCGGTGCTGGCGACCAACACCTCCTCCCTGTCCGTGACCGCGATCGCCAACGGCCTGCAGCGGCCGCAGCGCGTGGCCGGCTACCACTTCTTCAACCCGGTGCCGCTGATGAAGGTGGTGGAGGTGATCGCCGGCCTCAAGACCGATCCCGCCGTCTGCGAGGGCCTCACCGCCTTCGCGCGCGAGATGGGCCACACGCCCGTGCAGGCGCAGGACACCCCCGGCTTCATCGTCAACCACGCGGGCCGGGGCTACAACACCGAGGCGCTGCGCATCGCCACCGAGGGCGTGGCGGATTTCGCCACCATCGACCGCATCCTGCGTGACCAGGTCGGCTTCAAGCTCGGACCCTTCGAGCTGATGGACCTCACCGGGCTGGACGTGTCGCACCCGGTGATGGAGTCCATCTATCGCCAGTACTACGACGAACCCCGGTACCGCCCCACCGTGATCACCGCGCAGCGCGTGGCCGGCAACGTGCTGGGACGCAAGACGGGCGAGGGTTTCTATCGCTACGTGGATGGCAAGGCGCAGGTCGCGCCCGAACCGCCGGCCCCGACGGTGGCCGAGATGCCGCCCGTGTGGGTGTCCACGCGCGCCGCCCGCCGGGCCGAGCTGTACCAGCTGCTCAAGGACCTCGGCGCCAACATCGAGACCGGCCAGTCGGCGTCCTCGCAGGCGCTGACGCTGGTCGCGCCGCTGGGATTCGACGTGACGACGGTGGCCGTCGTGGAGCGGCTCGACCCGGCCCGCACCATCGGCATCGACCTGCTGGTCGACGACAAGGCGACCAAGCGCCGCGTGCTGGCCACCAACCCGGCCACGCGCAGCGACATGCGCGACGCGGCGCACGCCCTGTTCGCGCGCGACGGCAAGCCGGTGAGCGTGATCCGCGACTCCGGCGGCTTCGTCACGCAGCGCGTGGTGGCCACCATCGTCAACATCGCCTCGGACATCTGCCAGCAGCGCATCTGCTCGCCCAAGGACCTGGAGACGGCCGTGACCCTGGGCCTGGGCTATCCCATGGGCCCGCTCGCCATGGGCGACCGCTGGGGCCCGACCAACGTGCTGGAAGTGCTGTTCAACATGCAGACGGTCTACGGCGACACGCGCTACCGCCCCAGCCCCTGGCTGCGCCGGCGCGGCGCGATCGGCTTGTCGCTGCTGCAGGAAGAGTCCTGACCATGGCGGCCGAACTCAAGAGCGCCAGCCACGGCCGCACCATGGTGCTGACCGTCAGCAACCCCGAGTTCCGCAACGCCCTCGGGCCGGAGATCTATGCCGCCGGCGTCGAGGCGCTCAATGCCGCCGACAGCAACCCGGAGATCGGCAGCGTGGTCATCACGGGCGCGGGCAACACCTTCTGCGCCGGCGGCAATCTGCAGCGGCTGCTGGACAACCGGAGCAAGCCGCGCGAGGTGCAGGCGCAGTCCATCGACGCGCTGGGCGGCTTCATCGAGGCGATCCGCACCTTCCCGAAGCCGGTGATCGCCGCCGTCGAGGGCGCCGCCGCGGGGGCCGGCTTCTCGCTGGCGCTCGCGTGCGACTTCATCGTCGCGGCCGACAACGCGATCTTCGTCATGGCCTACAGCAACGTGGCGCTGTCGCCGGACGGCGGCGGCACCTGGAGCCTGGCGCGCGCCCTGCCCCGCCAGCTGGTGAGCGAGCTGCTGATGTGCGGCGAACGCGTCGGCAGCGAACGGCTGCAGCAGCTGGGCATGGTCAATCGCGTGACGCCCGCCGGCAGCGCGCTCGACGAGGCGCTGGCGCTGGCGGCGCGGCTGAACGAACGCGCGCCGAATGCGCTGGCCAGCATCAAGGAGCTGGTCAACGACGCGGCGAGCGAGCCGCTGGACCGGCAACTGGCGAACGAGCGCGAACACTTCGTGCGCAACCTGTACCACGCGAACGGTGGCATCGGCATCGAGGCTTTTCTTTCGAAGCAGAAGCCGAGGTACTCCTGAGCGGTCCCGCACGCGACAATCGGGGCACACACCAGTCGCTCACCTGACAGACCATGGACGACCCGATTCTTACCATCGAGGAAAGAGCAGCCATCAACAATGGCCGCTGGTTCTCCTCTCTCTCACCGTCCCTTCGCCACGACATCCTGCGATGCGCCTACGTCAAACGCTACAAGGACGGCGAGCTGATCTGCGCCCGCGGCGACGCGGCCGAGGCCTGGAGCGCTGTGGCGCGCGGTGCGGTTCGCGTGAGCTCCACGTCCATCACGGGCAAGCAGGTCACGCTGACCTACGTGGAACCGGGGATCTGGTTCGGTGACGTCGCCATGTTCGACGGCGAACGCCGCACGCACGATGCCTATGCGCACGGGGACACCACGATGCTGATGGTGTCGCGGGCCGACCTGCAGAAGATCCTGTCGCAGCACGTCGAGCTGTACGAAGCCCTGCTGCGCCTGCATGCGCGGCGCATCCGCCAGCTGTTCGGCCTGGTGGAGGACCTCAACACCCTGCCCCTGCGCGCCCGCCTGGCCAAGCAGCTGGTGCACCTGGTGCGCAGCTACGGCGTGCCGTCGCTCGCCGACGGCCGCGAGATCCGCATCGGCCTGCAGCTCGCGCAGGAAGAACTGGCGCAGCTGCTGGGCGCCTCGCGCCAGCGCGTGAACCAGGAGCTCAAGCAGATGGAGCGCGAGGAAGTGATCCGCATCGAGCCGGGCGGCCTGGTGGTGCGCAACCGCGAGGCGCTGATGCGCATCGTCGAAGCGGACGGCGAGAAATGAGCGACAGCTACGACCATTTCATCGGGACGCGTCCCGTCTCCGACAAGCACGCCTTCGACATCGCCGCGCTCACCGCGTGGATGGAGAAGAACGTCGAAGGTTTCCGCGGTCCCGTGACGGCGGAGATGTTCAAGGGCGGCCAGTCCAACCCGACGTACAAGCTGACGACGCCGGACCGCAGCTACGTGATGCGCTCCAAGCCCGGCCCGGTGGCCAAGCTGCTGCCTTCGGCGCACGCCGTGGAGCGCGAGTTCGCGGTGATGTCCGGCCTGGCCGGCACCGACGTGCCGGTGCCGCGCATGTTCGCGCTGTGCGAAGACGAGTCGGTGATCGGCCGCGCCTTCTACATCATGGAGTTCATGGCGGGCCGGGTGCTGTGGGACCAGTCGCTGCCCGGGATGACGAACGCGCAGCGCGGCGAGATCTACGACGAACTCAATCGCGTGATCGCCGCCCTGCACACCGTGAAGTTCGCCGAGCGCGGCCTGGCCGGCTACGGCAAGCCGGGCAACTACTTCGACCGCCAGATCGGCCGCTGGAGCAAGCAGTACAAGGCGTCGGCGGACGGCGCCGGGCCCCTGACGCAGCCGATTCCCGAG
>DATAGN010000234.1:0-17083 GCA_036263715.1 Ramlibacter sp. | reverse complement strand
GCTGGCGGTGGCCAGCGATGGCCCGCCGATCACGCCGCTGTTTCCCGAAGGCCTGGACCTGCCCGCCACCTCGTCCTTCGTGCCCGTGATGAAGGCCGGTGGCCTGGTCTTCGTCGCCGGCTTCATGGCGGCCTGCGGCGAGGGCGACCTCGGGGGCATCGCGCCGGAAGCGAAGGTGCCGCAAGGCCACCTGTGGAAAGGCAACCGCATCCAGCTCGAGGCCGAGTACGTGATCCGGCGCAAGCTGCAGGTCGCGCTGCAGGGCGCAGGGTCTTCGCTCGAGCGCGTGGTGAAGGCGGACGTGTTCCTGTCCGACATCCAGGACGCGCCGGGCTTCAACCTCGTGTGGTCACGCGCCTTCGGCGGCAAGATTCCGGCGACCACCATCACCACGACCACGCGTCCGGGCTTCGCCATCGAAGACGCGCGCATCGAGATCAACCTCGTTGCCGCGGAAGAAGGGGTGACCCTCGAAAGGTTCGAAGCGGGCGATGCAGCCGGCAGCGTCTGCGACGCTTACCCACTGGCGGTGCGCGCGGGCGACCTGCTGTTCTTCTCCGGCATGCTGGCCGCGGATGCGCAAGGCCTGGTGCAGCCCGCGCGGGTGGATCCGCAGGCGCCGTACTTCGGCGCCTCCGTCGAGGGCCAGATGGAGCACCTGCTTTCACTCGCGGAGGCGACCTGCCGCCATGCGGGGACGGGGCTGGAGAACGTCCTTCGCATCCAGCAGGCGCACACCGATCTCGCGGAGTTCCATCCTGCCTGCCGGCAGTGGCAACGGCAACTGCCCGGCACGCCGCTTCCGATGTCGGCGATCCAGGTGCCGGGGCCACTGCTGGTGCCGGGGTGCAGCGTGCAGGTGGACCTGGTGGTGTACGCGCCGTGAGGATAGAGGGACGGAGAGGGAGCTAGGCGGTCTGCCCCAGGAACCAGTCGAGGATCTGCTCGCCCGACCACACCACCACGCCTTCGTGCCCCAGCACGTAGTCGTACAGCTCCTCGACGTAGCCGATGCGATGCGGCACGCCGCTCAGGTAGGGGTGCACAGAGATCGCCATCACGCGCGGCTGCGTCGCGCCATCCTTGTAGAGCCGGTCGAAGTGCGCCTTGCCGCGCCGGAGCATCTCGTCCGAGGGCTGCTGCTGCACGGCGCTGATCACCACGTCGTTCAGGTCCACGGTGTACGGCACCGAAGTGATGCGCCCCTTCGGAGAGTGCAGTGCCACCGGCTGGTCGTCCAGCACCCAGTCGGCCACGTACTCGATGCCGCATTCGGCCAGGAAGTCCAGCGTGTCGTCGGTCTCGGTCAGGCCGGGGCTCTCCCACCCCCGGGGCGGCTTGCCGGTGAACTGGCGGATCGCTTCGATGGTCTGCCGGATCGCGGCGCGCTGGTCCTCCACCTTGTGCATCGGCCGCTGCACGAACCCATGGCCCATGAACTCCCAGCCGGCATCGCGCGCGGCGGCGCACACCTCCTCGTACACCTCGATCGCGCGGCCATTGAGCGCGAAGGTGGCCGGCATGTTGCGCGACCGGATCGCTTCGAGGATGCGCCAGAAGCCCACGCGCATGCCGTATTCGTGCCAGGCCCAGTTCGGCACGTCCGGCAGCAGCGGCGCGCCCATGGGCGGCGAGAGCACCGCGCGCGGCATGGGGTTGGACGGCTCCCAGACCTCCACGTTGACGATGTTCCAGACCACCACGCGCGCGTCGCCGGGCAGGCGCAGTTGCGGACGCTTGACGATGGACTGGTACGGAACGCGCGCGCGCACGCTGCTGCCGATGTCGTCGCTCATGCCTTGCCTCCCTGGAACTCGCTGCCCGGGACCAGGCCGGGCTCCAGCCCGTAGCAGAAGTCGGCGATCTCGCCCGGGCGCGCCCGCCACACCTTGTCCTGCGCGTTGCCCATGCAGTGGCGCAGCGCCTGGCGCAGCAGGCGCAGGCGGAATGGCTGGCCGAAGATGTTGGGGTGGATGGACACGTTCATCACCAGCGGATGCCGCTCGCATTGGTCGACCATCTCGTCGAACTGCTGCACCACCATGTCGCAGAACTCGGTGGCGTCCTGCTTTCGGTGCGTGATCACCTGCGAGTCGTTCAGCTCGATCGGGTAGGGGATGGAGAGGATGGGACCGCTGCGGGTGCGCATCCACACCGGCTGGTCGTCCATGGGCCAGTCCATCAGGTACTTGAAGCCGGCTTCCTTCAGCAGGTCGGGCGTCCACGCGGTCTCGTAGGCGCCGGAACCCATCCAGCCGGTGGGCGCGCGGCCTTCGTGGCGGGTGAAGGTGGCCAGCACGTCCTGGATGATGCGCTCCTCGTCGGCCTCCCACATTCCGCGGTGGTTCTCCGCATTGGTGCGCCCGTGCGCCACGATTTCGTCGCCGCGGCGGCGGATCTCCGTCATCACCTGCGGCGCATACTCGTACAGCAGGCTGTTGACGTTGTGCGCGGCGGGAAGGCGCAACTCGTCGAACAGTTCGAAGAAGCGCCACACGCCGATGCGGTTGCCGTAGTCGCGCCACGAGTAGTTGCGATGCGTCTGCGGCTCGCCGGTCTTGGCGGGGTCGTGGCCGTTGCCGGCGCCGAAGGCAAAGCACTCGAGGTTGGTGGTCACCACGAAGGCCAGGCGCTTGCCGCCGGGCCAGCTGTAGTCCTTGCGTTCCGTGAGCGGGTGGTAGTCGTAGCGGTTGTGGCGGGGCAGCAGCGGTCGCGTCATGCGCCCATGCTAAGGCGCGGCGCACCGCCGAGGCAACGCGCCGGCCTGGAGTTCCACCAATTGGACTTCCCGGCTTGGTGCAAACCCCCGGGCGCGCAGGCAGCACTATTCCAAATAATGCAACAAGGCCGGGTTCTGTTGACACCCGCGGCGACCGGCTCCTAAGCTGGCCCGGAACGTGCGCGCGTGCGCCGTTGCACCCACTTCCTCCACGTTTCACCGGACCTGCACGTCATGAAGACTCTCCTGTTCCAGCTGGCGGCGCTCGTCGTCGGCTCCGCCGCGGTCGCCCCCGCCGCCATGGCGCAGACCGCGCCGTATCCGTCGAAGCCCATCACCATCGTGGTGGGCTTCCCGCCCGGCGGCATCTCCGACGTGCTGGCGCGTGCGCTCGGCCAGCGCCTGAGCGCGCAAATGGGCCAGAACGTCATCGTGGACAACAAGCCGGGAGCGGCGACCACCATCGCATCGGCCCATGTCGCCAACGCGGCGCCGGACGGCCACACGCTGTACTTCCAGGACATGACCAGCCACGCCATCGCGGCCGCGGCCTACCGCAACCTGAAGTTCCATCCCTGGAACGACTTCAGCATGGTGACGCTGGTGGCGTCGACGCCGCTGATGCTGGTGACCAGCACCAAGTCCGGCGCCAAGGACGTGAAGGCGCTGGTCGCGCAGGCGAAGGCCGCGCCGCAGCCGCTGCCGTATGCCTCGTCCGGCCAGGGCGCCATCACGCACCTGACGGCGGAGTCCTTCAAGCAGATCGTCGGCATCAACGCCCTGCACGTGCCGTACAAGGGCGGCGCCGGGCAGACGCAGGCCATCATCGGCGGCGAGGTGGTGTTCGGCTTCGCCAGCATGCCGCCTGCCATCGCGCAGATGAAGGGGGGCACCATCAACGGGCTGGCGGTGACCTCCGGCAAGCGCGTGGCGACCGCCCCCGACGTGCCCACGCTGCGGGAGCAGGGCGTGCCGCTGGAGATCCTGCTGTACAGCGGCCTCCTCGGCCCCAAGGGGATGCCGCAGGCGGTAGTCGACCGCCTCGGCGCTGAAGTCCGCAGGGCGCTGGCCACGCCGGAGATGCGCCGCATCCTGCAGGACGCGGGCGCGGACGCCATGACCAGCACGCCGGCGGAGTTCGCGGCGCTGATGAAGACCGAGGCGGCCGACATGGCCAAGGCGGTGCAGTCCTCGGGCGTGACGCTCGAGTGAACGCAGCGGCAGGCGCGCATGCTCACCCTGGACCGGCCGCCCACCGCGGATGTCGCGGGCGCGCAGACCATCAGCCGCGCGATCCGCGTGCTGCAGGTCATCGCCGCCCAGGCGCCGGACGGCATGCGGCTGGTCGACGTCGCGCGGCAGATGAACCTGGAGCGCCCCACCGCGCACCGGCTGCTCAAGGCGCTCACGGTCGAAGGCATGGTGGTGCAGGATGCTGCCACCCGCCGCTACAGCCTGGGGCCGCTGCTGTTTGAGCTGGGCATCCTCGCCACGCACCACTTCAACCTGAAGGAGGTGTCGCAGCCGGTCGTGGCGCGCTTGGCCGAGGAGACCGGCGACACCAGCTTCGTGTTCCTGCGCAGCGGCTACGACGCCGTGTGCATCTCGCGCATGCAGGGCAGCTACCCGATCCAGACGCCCTCGGTGCCGCTGGGCAGCCGCCAGCCGCTGGGAGTCAGCGCCGGGGGCCTCGCCTTGCTGGCCGCCTTGCCCGACGCGGAAATCAGCACGGTGATCAAGACCGTCGCGCCGCGCCTGGGCGCGTACGGCGACCTCGATGCCGACAGCGTGCGCGACCTGTGCCGCGACGCCAAGGCCTGCGGCTACGCCGTCACCGGCAACCATGCGGTGCCGGGCGTCCGCGCCATCGGCCTGCCGATCTTCAACGCGGCAAAGAGCCCCGTCGCAGCCATCACCGTGGCCGCCACGCACGGCCGCATGACCGACCAGCGCATCACGGCCATCCTGCCCAAGTTGAAGCAGGCGGCGCGCGAGCTCACCCGCCTGCTGCACCAGTGACCCGGCCCAGCGCCGCAAGACCGATCCCATGACCACCTACGCCACCCCGCACCAGGCCAGCCGCCCCGACAAGGCGCTGGCCTTCAACATGAAGCTGCTCGCGCAGCACGAACTGCACGGCTTCGGCGGCCTCGGCGAAGGCATCGCCATGCAGCAGTGCCGCGATGGCCGCCGCATCCTGTGGCTCGCGCACGAGGCGGCGCCCAAGAACTTCACCGGTGTCGACGTCACCGACCCGCGCGCGCCCAAGGTGGTGGTGCAGACGGAGCTGCCGCACATGCGCGTGCGCTCGAATTCGCTGGAGGTGTCCGGCGACCTCATGGCCGTGGCCTACCAGTGCCAGCAGCCGGGCATGAAGCCGGCGGGCTTCGACCTGTTCGACATCAGCACGCCGGAATCGCCGCGGCTGCTGTCGCACTTCGACTGCTCGGGGCCGCATTCGCGCGGCGTGCATGCGCTGTGGTTCGTGGACGGCCAGTACGTGCACATGGCCTCGGGCGCGCCGGACTTCCAGCCGCACAACCCGCTGGACGACCAGTTCTACCGCATCGTCGACGTGCGCGACCCGACGCGCCCGGTGGAGGCCGGACGCTGGTGGCTGCCGGGCACGCGGGTGGGCGACGAGGCGCCGCAACCGCCGCGCCTGCAGCCGAAGTTCGACACCGGCTTTCGCGTGCACAACACGAATGTGTTCCCCGAGCGGCCGGACCGGGCCTACGTCGGCTACATCGACGGCGGCTCGGTGGTGCTGGACATCGCCGACATGGCGCGCCCGAAGGTGGTCTCCAGCTGGAACCACTCGCCGCCCTTCAATGGCTTCACGCACACGGTGCTGCCGCTGTTCGAGCGCAAGCTGTGGATCGTCAGCGACGAGTGCGTGCAGGACAACGGTGCCGACTGGCCCAAGCTCGTGTGGGTGGTCGATGCGCGCAGCGAGGCCAATCCGGTGCCGATCGGGACCTTTCCCGCGCCGCCGGTGGACGCCTTCCTCAAGCGCGGCGGCCGCTTCGGCGCGCACAACCTGCACGAGAACCTGCCGGGCCCGGTGTCCTTCCGCTCCGACACCATCATCGTCGGCACCTTCTTTAACGCCGGCGTGCGCGTGTACGACACCAGCAATCCCTACCAGGTGCAGGAGATCGCGTACTACGTGCCGGCCGCACCCGCGCTCTCGCCCGCAGGCGCGATCCAGCTGAACGACGTGTTCGTGGACGAGCGCCGCATCGTCTACACCGTCGATCGTTTCTGCGGCGGCCTCTACATCCTCGAGATGGACGTGTGATGCTGCAGGAACCGCCGCCCGCGGGCGCGGCCGGGCTGGCCGGGCGCATCCCGGTCACGCTGCTCACCGGTTACCTCGGTGCCGGCAAGACCACCTTGCTGTCGCACGTGCTGCGGCGGCCGGAGATGGAGCGCGCCGCGGTGGTGATCAACGAGATCGGCGAGGTCGGCATCGACAACGACCTGGTGACCATGTCGTCGGAGAACGTCTCGGTGCTAGCCAACGGCTGCATCTGCTGCAGCGTGCGCACCGACCTGCAGGAGACCTTGCGCGAGCTGTTCGGCAAACGCCGCGCCGGCGAGATCCCCGACTTCGACCGCGTGGTGGTGGAGACCACGGGCCTGGCGGACCCGGCGCCGGTCGTGCAGACGCTGGTGAGCGACACGATGCTGGCCGCGCACTATCGCCTGGACGGCGTCGTCACGATCGTCGATGCGGTCAACGGCGAACGCCTGCTGCGCGAGGAGCCCGAGGCGCGCAAGCAGGTGGCGCTTGCCGATCGCGTGCTGGTGAGCAAGACCGACCTGGCGACGCCGGAAGCCGTCGAGGCGCTGCGCACCGACATCGGCGCGCTGAACCGCTCCGCCAGCATCGACCTCGTGCTGCACGGCGAGGTGGATCCGGCGCTGCTCACCGGCTTCGGACTTTCCAGCACGCGCGCGGGCGAGCACACGCTGCGTTTCCTGAACGAGGCACCCGACCACAGGCTGCGGCCCTTCGAGGCGTTCACGGCGCCGCACCTGGCGGAGATCCGCACGGTGTCGCTGCGCTTCGACGAGCCCTTCACCTGGGCCGCGTTCGCGTCGGCGATGGAGCTGCTGACCAACATGCGCGGCGCCGACCTGCTGCGGGCCAAGGGCATCGTCAACGTCGAAGGCAAGCCGGTGGTGGTGCAGTGCGTGCAGCACGTGTTCTCGCCGCCGGTGCCGCTGGACCGCTGGCCCAGCGACGACCAGGGCACGCGGCTGGTGTTCATCACGCGCCGCATCAGCGAGCAGACCATCCGCGGGCTGCTGCAGGCCGTGCGCGATGTGGCCGCCCCGGGCGGCTGACGCCTACTTCCCGAACTCGTCACCCAGTTCGTCGGCGCGCCTGCACGCGGCATGCAGGGCCTTCACGAACGAGGCCTTCACCCGGTCGGCCTCAAGCGAAGTGAGTGCCGCGTACGTCGTGCCGCCCTTGGAGGTGACGCGTTCGCGCAGCAGCTGCAGCGGATCGGTCGACGCGCGAGCGAGTTCGGAAGCGCCCGCAAAGGTCGCGACGGCGAGCCGCCGCGCCTGTCCTTCGTCCAGTCCCATCTCGGTGCCGGCCTGCACCATGGCTTCCAGGAAATAGAACACGTAGGCGGGGCCGGAGCCGGACATCGCCGTCACCGCATCGAGGTGCTTCTCCTCGGCGACCCAGAGGTGCTCCCCCGTGGTGGCGATCACCTGCTCGACTCGCGTCCTGTCCTCGTCGCCCACGCCGGCGCGCGCATACAGCCCGGTGATGCCCTTGCCGACCAGCGCCGGCGTGTTGGGCATCGAGCGCACGATGCGCTGCGTGCCCAGCCACGCCGCGATGCTGTCCGAGCGGATGCCCGCCGCCACGCTCAGGTGCAGCGCTTGCTGCACGTGCGGCCTGGCCTGCGCGGCGGCGTCCTTGAAGGTCTGGGGCTTGACCGCCCACACCACGAGCCCAGCGCTTGCGAGTGCGGGGCCGGCCTGCGCCTGCGCTTGCACGCCGAAGTCCTGGCGCAGGCGGGCGCGCGCCTGGTCGAAGGGTTCGACCACTTCCAACTGCGAAGGGCTCAGGCCGCGCTGGACCAGGCCACCGATGATGGCGCTGGCCATGTTGCCGCCGCCGATGAAGGCGATGCGGGTCTTGCTGTCGTTCATGCGGGCTCCAGGTAGTCGAAAGCGGCGAACTGCGTCACCTGCTCGTCGCGGAAATTGTCGTCGCTCACCACCACCAGCGAACGATGGCCGTTGGGCAGCCGCGGTCCCCAGCACATGCCCTCGGTGTTGTCGATGCGCGAGAGGCCCAGCTGCGCGAAGTCGGCGACGAGGCGCTTGGCCGGCGCGCGGAATTCGCCGCTGCGCAGGCGCTCGACGGCCAGCGTGTCGCTGCCTTCGCGCGTGTCGATCTCGTACAGGCGCAGCGACACCCCCACGCCGAACGCGTACGCGCGCTCGAGCACCAGCATGCGGTGCGCATCCAGCATCAGCACCTCGCTGATGCCGTTCTCCGCCGTGCGGCCCGGCAGTGTCGGCGCTTGTGGAATCGCATCGGGCACGTAGGCGACCTGTCGCAGCGCGCGGCCGGTGGCGAGGTCGAAGGCCGTGATGCGGCAGGGCGCGCCCGGACGGCCGACGCCGGGCAGCGGCCCGTCCTGCTGCAGCGCGCCTTCCATGGCGACCCAGGCCGTGCGGGCGTCGGGCGTGAGGGCCAGGCCCTCGAAGGTGGCGTTCTCGCGCGGCCCGGTGCCGGGTCGCGCCGGCCAGCGTAGCGTCGGCGGGATCTCGAAAGCGCGCACGTGCACGCCGTCCAGCCGGCTCTCGTGCAGGGCGGGCGGCTGGTCGATGCGCTCGTCGCCCTCGCTGGTCCAGAGCACGCCGCGACCTTGCGGCAGCAGGCGCATGCCTTCCGGGTCCACCACCTCGCCGCGGGTGTTGCGGCGCGGGTAGGGCGCGCCATCCGCCTGCCGCAGCGTGACGACGCTCGCGATGTCCACGGCGAGCCCGCGGTCCCGCACGTCCACGCGCAGCGTGTAGAAGCGCGCCGGCTGCCGGTCGGAGCGGTCGTCGGAGAGCGCAACCCACATGCCCGTGGCGGGATCGTGGTCGATCGCTGACAGGCCGCCGACGGTGGTGCCCTGGAACTGGAGGCCGTGCGGAAGGATGGTTTCACCGAGGAGGCGCAGGCCGGGAGCGGTGGTGGGCAGCGGAGTGGCGACACGCGAGGCGCAGCCTGCAAGGGCAAGGCCCGCGGCGGCGGCGGCGCCGCGCAAGAGGGCCCGGCGTGAGACAACGGGGAGGGGAGGAAACATCGGAGCGGCAGTCTAGCTTTTCTCCCTCTCCCCTCTCGCCCATGCGGTACGCTTGCGCCCCGATGAAATACGTTTTGGCCCTCGACCAGGGTACGACCAGCTCGCGTGCGATCGCCTTCGACGCGGCCGGCCGCGTCGTCGCCGTCGCGCAGCGCGAGTTCCGGCAGATGTTCCCGCAGCCGGGATGGGTGGAGCACGACGCCCGCGAGATCTGGGCGACGCAGCACGCCGTGGCGCTGGAAGCCATCGAGCGCGCCGGCGCCGCGGCCGGCGACTTCGTGGCGCTGGGCATCACCAACCAGCGCGAGACGGCGGTGCTGTGGGACCGCGACACCGGCCAGCCCGTCGCCAACGCGATCGTCTGGCAGGACCGGCGCACGGCCGGACGCTGCGACGAATTGCGCGCGAATCCGCGCACCGTGGCGCGCGTGCAGCAGAAGACCGGCCTGGTCATCGACGCCTACTTCTCCGGCACCAAGCTCGAATGGCTGCTGGATAACGTGCCGGGCGCCCGCGCGCGCGCCGAAGCCGGAGAGCTGGCCTTCGGCACCATCGACAGCTGGCTGGTCTGGAACCTCACCGGCGGCCGCGTGCATGCCACCGATGCCAGCAACGCATCCCGCACCATGCTGTTCAACCTGCACACGCAGGATTGGGACGACGAGCTGCTGGCGCTGCTGCGCGTGCCGCGCGCCGTGCTGCCGGACGTGATGCCCTCCAGCGGCGTGATCGCCGAAACCGAATCTTCCCTGCTCGGTGCGGCCCTGCCGATCGCGGGCATCGCCGGCGACCAGCAGGCCGCCACCTTTGGCCAGGCCTGCTTCACGCCGGGCATGGCCAAGAACACCTACGGCACCGGCTGCTTCATGCTGATGAACACCGGGGCCCAGCCGGTCGCCAGCCGCAACCGCCTGCTGACGACCGTGGGCTGGCAAGGCCCGGCAGGCCCGCATCGCACCGCCTACTGCCTGGAGGGCAGCGTCTTCATGGCGGGTGCCACCGTGCAGTGGCTGCGCGACGGCCTGCAGGTGATCCAGTCGGCGCAGGAGGTGGAATCCCTGGCCGCGCAGGTGGGCGACACCGGCGACGTGTACCTGGTGCCCGCCTTCGCCGGCCTGGGCACGCCCGACTGGGACGGCTACGCGCGCGGCACGCTGGTGGGCATGACCCGCGGCACCACGCGCGCCCACATTGCGCGGGCCGCGCTGGAGGCGATCGCGTTGCAGTCGGCCGACGTCTTTGCCGCGATGTCGCGCGATGCCCGCATCCCCTTGCGCGAGCTGCGGGTGGACGGCGGCGCTTCGCGTAACAATCTCCTGATGCAGATGCAGGCGGATTTCCTGGGCGTGCCGGTGGTGCGCCCGCAAGTGACGGAGACGACGGCGCTGGGCGCCGCCTACCTGGCGGGGCTCGCCACCGGGTTCTGGAGCGGCGGCGACGAGATCGCGACGCAGTGGCAGGCCGAGCGCCGCTTCGAGCCGCGCATGGCCGAAGGCGAGCGCACGGCGAAGCTCGCGCGCTGGCGCGAAGCGGTCGAACGCGCGAAGGGCTGGGCGCGCGCTTGAACTCCTCACCGGACACGCGCGCCGCCCCCACGCGGCGCGAAGAACTGTTGGCGCGCCTGGGCGCGTCGGGAACCTGGGACCTGGCGATCGTCGGTGGCGGCGCCACCGGGCTCGGCGTGGCGCTGGATGCGGCCGCGCGCGGCTTCAGCGTGGTGCTGCTGGAGTCGCACGACTTCGCCAAGGGCACGTCCTCGCGCGCCACGAAGCTGGTGCACGGCGGCGTGCGCTACCTGGCCCAAGGCAACGTGGGGCTGGTGCGGGAAGCCCTGCGCGAACGCACGACCCTGCTGCGCAACGCTCCGCACCTGGCGCAGCCGCTGCCCTTCGTCATGCCCTCGTACAAGCTGTGGGAGACGCCGTTCTATGGCGTGGGCCTGAAGATGTACGACGCGCTCGCGGGCGCTGCGGGGCTGGGTTCGACGCAGTTCCTCAGTCGCAGCCAGACGCTGTCCTGTCTTCCGACGGCGCGGCCGCAAGGCCTGAAGGGGGGCGTCAAGTACTGGGACGGCCAGTTCGACGATGCGCGCCTGGCGCTGGCACTGGCCCGCACGGCCGCGGCGCGCGGCGCGCTGCTGGTGAACTACTGCCCGGTGACCGCCCTGCTGCACTCGGGCGGCAAGCTCTCGGGCCTGACGTGCCGCGACACCGAGACGGATCGCACCTTCACCGTCCATGCCCGGTGCGTGGTGAACGCAACGGGCGTCTGGGTCGACCAGCTGCGGCAGCAGGACGCCGAGGCCGCGGGCCGTCCGGTCAAGCCCATGGTGGCGCCCAGCCAGGGCGTGCACGCCGTGGTGGACCGCGAGTTCCTGCCCGGCACGCATGCGCTGATGGTGCCCAAGACGGTGGACGGCCGGGTGCTGTTCGGGGTGCCGTGGATGGGCAAGCTCATCCTGGGCACCACCGACACCCCGCGGGGCGACCTCGCGCGCGAGCCGCGGCCATTCAAGCACGAGCTCGAGTTCATCCTCAGCGAGTCCGCGCGCTACCTCTCCCGTGCGCCGCGCTGGGAAGACATCCGCAGCCTCTGGGTGGGGCTGCGGCCGCTGGTGCGGCCCGAAAACGGCAACGGCGACCAGACCAAGTCCATCAGCCGCGAGCACACGGTGCTGGTGAGCAAGACGGGGCTGGTCACGGTGACCGGCGGCAAATGGACCACCTACCGGTCCATGGCCGAGGATGTGCTGGACAAATGCTTCGACGCCGGCCTGCTGGCGCGGCGCAGCGGCGGAGTGACTGCCGACTTGCCGCTGGTGGGATCGCCCGCGAGCCAGAAGGGCGCGACCTCGCTGAGCGCGGCGCCGGGGCTGCATCTCTATGGCACCGAAGCCGGCGAAGTCGCCTCCCTGCCGGGCGACGAGCGCCACCTGGGCGGCGGCTTGACGGCGGCCATGGTGCGCTTTGCCGCCCGCAACGAGTACGCCAGGACGGTGGAAGACGTGCTGGCGCGCAGGATCCGCCTGCTGTTCCTGGACGCGAGGATGGCGGCGGGGCTCGCGGCCGAGGTTGGGGAGCTGCTGCGCGAGGAAACCGGCGTCGACCCGCAGGCGGCGGCCTTCCGTGAGCTCGCGGACAGCTATGTGCGCAAGCCGGTCTGACGGCCCTCGACGTAGGACCCGTTTGACAAACCCCCGCGATCTGCCATAATCGCGGGCTCGCCTTTTTTGGCGAGCTTCTGCCCATTCGAAGCCACACGCGGGCCCGCAAGGACCCCAAGGCGACGGCGGGCCCAAGACTGCCCCGATGCCTGAGACGGAATAGTCCATCCAGGTTGTTCGGGTCAAGTTGGGAATAACTGAAATGATCCAGACTGAATCTCGGCTCGAAGTCGCCGACAACACCGGCGCGAAGTCCGTTCTTTGCATCAAGGTGCTGGGCGGCTCCAAGCGTCGCTACGCCAGCGTCGGCGACGTCATCAAGGTGAGCATCAAGGAGGCCGCTCCGCGGGGTCGCGTCAAGAAGGGCGAGATCTACAGCGCCGTGGTGGTGCGCACCGCCAAGGGCATCCGTCGCGGCGACGGCTCCCTCATCAAGTTCGACGGCAATGCCGCCGTCCTCCTCAACAACAAGCTGGAGCCCATCGGCACCCGCATCTTCGGCCCGGTCACGCGCGAACTGCGTACCGAGAAGTTCATGAAGATCGTGTCCCTGGCCCCGGAAGTCCTGTAAGGAACCCGCCATGAACAAGATCCGCAAAGGCGACGAAGTCATCGTCCTGGCCGGCAAGGACAAGGGCAAGCGCGGCCGCGTGACGCTGCGCAAGGACGACCAGTACCTGGTCATCGAGGGCATCAACCTGGTGAAGAAGCACACCAAGCCCAACCCGATGAAGGGCTCCACGGGCGGCATCGTGGAAAAGGCCATGCCGATCCACCAGTCCAACGTGGCGATCTACAACGCGGCGACCGGCAAGGCCGACCGCGTGGGCATCAAGGTCGAAGGCGATGCGCGCTCGCGCGTGTTCAAGTCCTCCGGCGAAGCAATCAAGGTGGCCTGACCATGTCCCGTCTGCAAGAACACTATCGCACCAAGGTCGCTCCCGAGCTGACCGAGAAGTTCGGCTACAAGTCGCCGATGCAGGTGCCGCGCATCACCAAGATCACGCTGAACATGGGCGTGAGCGAGGCGGTCGCGGACAAGAAGGTGATGGAACACGCCGTCTCCGACCTGACCAAGATCTCCGGCCAGAAGCCGGTGGTCACCAAGGCCAAGAAGGCCATCGCCGGCTTCAAGATCCGCGAAGGCCAGGCCATCGGCACGATGGTCACCCTGCGCGGCGCCCGGATGTACGAATTCCTGGACCGCTTCATCACCGTGGCCCTGCCGCGCGTGCGTGACTTCCGTGGTGTCAGTGCCCGCGCCTTCGACGGCCGCGGCAACTACAACATCGGCGTCAAGGAACAGATCATCTTCCCCGAGATCGAGTACGACAAGGTCGACGCGCTGCGCGGCCTGAACATCTCCATCACCACCACGGCCAAGACCGACGACGAGTGCAAGGCGCTGCTCGCGGGCTTCCGTTTCCCGTTCAAGAACTAAAGAGACCGGCATGGCAAAAACTGCTTTGATCCAGCGCGAACTCAAGCGTGACAAGCTGGTCGCCAAGTACGCGAAGAAGTACGAGGAACTGAAGACCACCGCGAACGACGCCAAGAAGAGCGACGACGAGCGCATGGCCGCGCGCCTGCAGCTGCAGAAGCTCCCGCGCAACGCGTACCCCACCCGCCAGCGCGAGCGCTGCGAATTGACCGGCCGGTCGCGCGGAACCTTCCGCCAGTTCGGCCTGGCCCGGCACAAGATCCGCGAACTGGCCTTCTCCGGTGCCATCCCCGGCATCGTCAAGGCCAGCTGGTAAGCCCGGGCAGGAGAGACACAAATGAGCATGAGTGATCCCATCTCCGACCTGCTGACGCGTATCCGTAACGCGCAGATGGTCTCCAAGGCAACCGTGTCGGTGCCCTCTTCCAAGGTGAAGGTGGCCATCGCCCAGGTGCTGAAGGACGAGGGTTACATCGACGGCTTCCAGGTGAAGTCCGAGAACGGCAAGTCCGAACTCGAGATCGCCCTGAAGTACTACGCCGGCCGTCCGGTGATCGAGCGTATCGAGCGCGTGAGCCGCCCCGGCCTGCGCGTCTACAAGGGCAGCGCCGCCATCCCCCAGGTCATGAACGGCCTCGGCGTGGCGATCGTGACCACGCCGAAGGGCGTGATGACGGACCGCAAGGCGCGCGCGACCGGTGTCGGTGGCGAAGTGCTTTGCTACGTCGCCTAAGGGAAGGATAGGAACATGTCCCGAGTCGGAAAAATGCCGGTCGCCGTCCCCCAGGGCGTCGACGTGGCCATCAAGGAAGACCAGATCAGCGTCAAGGGCGCCGGCGGCACGCTGTCGCTCGCCATGAACGATCTGGTGAAGGTGACCAACGAAGGCGGCAAGCTGACCTTCGTGGCCGCCAATGAATCGCGTGAAGCCAACGCCATGTCCGGCACCATGCGCCAGCTGGTGAACAACATGGTGCAGGGCGTCACCAAGGGCTTCGAGAAGCGCCTGTCCCTGGTCGGCGTGGGCTACAAGGCCGCCGTGCAGGGCAACAAGCTGAACCTGTCGGTCGGCTACTCGCACCCCGTGAACATCGACATGCCCGCGGGCATCAAGTTCGAAACCCCGGCCCCGACGGAAATCGTGGTCAAGGGTGCGGACCGCCAGCGCGTGGGCCAGCTGGCCGCCGAGATCCGGGCCGTTCGCCCGCCCGAGCCTTACAAGGGCAAGGGCATCCGCTACGCGAACGAGAAGATCGTGATCAAAGAGACCAAGAAGAAGTAAGGAGCATGACGATGTTGACCAAGAAGGAACAGCGTCTGCGCCGGTCGAAGCAGACCCGCATCCGCATCGCCACGCAGGGTGTCGCCCGCCTCACGGTGAACCGCACCAACCTGCACATCTACGCGCAGCTGATCTCCGACGACGGCTCCAAGGTGCTGGCCGCGGCCTCCACCGCCGAAGCCGACATCCGCAAGGAACTCGGCGGCTCCGGCAAGGGTGCCACCGTCGCCGCCGCGCAATCGGTGGGCAAGCGCATCGCCGAAAAGGCGAAGGCCGCCGGCGTCGAGAAGGTCGCCTTCGACCGCGCCGGTTTCGCCTACCACGGCCGCGTCAAGGCGCTGGCCGAAGCGGCTCGCGAAGCCGGCCTGCAGTTCTAACGGACACGGATACACAAGATGGCAAAGATTCAAGCTAACCGTCAGGGTGACGGTCCGGAAGACGGCCTCAAAGAGAAGATGATCGCGGTCAACCGCGTCACCAAGGTCGTCAAGGGCGGCCGGATTCTCGGCTTCGCCGCGCTCACCGTGGTCGGCGACGGCAACGGCAAGGTCGGCATGGGCAAGGGCAAGTCGAAGGAAGTGCCGCTGGCCGTGCAGAAGGCGATGGAAGAAGCGCGTCGCAACATGACCAGCGTGACGCTGAAGAACGGCACCATTCACCACAGCGTGTTCGGCCACCACGGTGCCGCCCGCGTGATGATGGCTCCGGCTCCCAAGGGTACCGGCATCATCGCCGGCGGCCCGATGCGCGCCGTGTTCGAAGTCATGGGCATCACCGACATCGTGGCCAAGAGCCACGGTTCGACCAACCCGTACAACATGGTCCGCGCCACGTTCGACGCGCTGAAGAACGCCACGACCCCGGGTCAGGTGGCGGCCAAGCGCGGCAAGTCGGTCGAAGACATCTTCGCCGCCTAAGGAGTACGCATATGGCCAACGAGCAACAACAGAAGACGGTCAAGGTGCAGCTGGTGCGCAGCCCCATCGGCACCAAGGAATCGCACCGCGCCACCGTGCGCGGCCTGGGCCTGCGCAAGCTGAACTCCGTCAGCGAGCTGCAGGACACGCCCGCCGTGCGCGGCATGATCAACAAGGTCGACTACCTGGTGAAGGTGCTCTGACATGGAACTCAACAGCATCAAGCCGGCTGACGGCTCCAAGAAGGCGCGTCGCCGCGTCGGCCGCGGCATCGGCTCCGGCCTGGGCAAGACCGCGGGTCGCGGCCACAAGGGCCAGAAGTCCCGCGCCGGCGGCTACCACAAGGTCGGTTTCGAAGGCGGCCAGATGCCGCTGCAGCGCCGCCTGCCCAAGCGTGGCTTCAAGTCGCAGACGCTCAAGTACAACGACGAGGTCACCCTCGCCGACCTGGACAAGCTGGCCGCGGCTGAAGTCGACCTGCTGTCGCTGAAGGCGGCCGGCCTGGTCTCCCCGAACGCGAAGGTCGTCAAGGTCATCAAGACCGGCGAGCTGACCAAGGCCGTCAAGCTGACGGGCATCGGCGCGACCGCGGGTGCCAAGGCTGCCATCGAGGCAGCCGGCGGCTCCCTGGCTGAATAAGGCGTACGAGCTTGGCAACCGCAGCCCAGATCGCCAAGACCGGCAAGTTCGGCGACCTCCGTCGCCGGCTTGTCTTCTTGCTGCTGGCCCTGGTGGTCTACCGCATCGGCGCGCACATCCCCGTCCCCGGCATCAACCCGGACCAGCTCGCGCAGCTGTTCAAGGGCCAGCAGGGCGGCATCCTGAGCCTGTTCAACATGTTCTCGGGCGGGGCGCTGTCGCGCTTCACGGTGTTCGCGCTGGGCATCATGCCGTACATCTCGGCCTCCATCATCATGCAGCTGCTCACCTACGTGGTCCCCACGTTCGAGCAGCTGAAGAAGGAGGGCGAGGCGGGCCGCCGGAAGATCACGCAGTTCACGCGCTACGGCACGCTGGGCCTGGCGATCTTCAAGTCGCTGGGCATCGCCATGGCGCTGGAAGG
The DNA here is from genome assembly GCA_036263715.1 of Ramlibacter sp. Lineage (GTDB taxonomy): Bacteria > Pseudomonadota > Gammaproteobacteria > Burkholderiales > Burkholderiaceae_C > Ramlibacter. Next base: position 169 of record DATAGN010000234.1, on the reverse strand, counting down.
CTCCGCGGGCCTCGTGGTGAACCCGGGCTTCGGCTTCCGCATGACCGCGGTGGTCAGCCTGACGGCCGGCACGATGTTCCTGATGTGGCTGGGTGAGCAGATCACCGAGCGCGGCCTGGGCAACGGGATCTCGATCCTGATCTTCGCCGGCATCGCCGCGGGGCTGCCC
>DATAGN010000233.1:0-7464 GCA_036263715.1 Ramlibacter sp. | reverse complement strand
AAGCGTTGGCCTTGACGAACTTGGCGTAGTCCGGCTCGTCCATCAGCACGTCGAATTCCTGCATGTCCTTGATCAGGATCTTGAAGAACCAGCCGTTGCCCATCGGGTCCTTGTTGGCGAGCGACGGATCGTTGCGAAGGTCCTCGTTGACTTCCGTCACCTCGCCGGCGATCGGCATGAACACGTCGGCGGCCGCCTTGACGGACTCGACCACGCCCGCCACTTCGCCCTTCTGGTAGACCTTGCCGACCTCGGGCAGGTCCACGAACACCACGTCGCCCAGCGCGTCCTGCGCGTGCAGCGTGATGCCGACGACGGCAGCCTCGTGGTCTTCCAGCTGGATCCATTCGTGGTCGGGCGTGTACTTGACGGTCATGGTCTCTCCTCTCAGGCGGCGGGGCCGCGGTAGTAACGGTTGGGCACGAAGGGCAGGGGCGCGACTTCCATCGCCACGGGCTTGCCGCGCACGATGGCGTTCACCCGCGTGCCCGGCGTCGCCAGTTGCGGCGGCAGGTAGCCCATGGCGATGGGCTTGTCGGCAGTCGGGCCGAGCAGTCCGCTCGTGACCTCGCCGACGCGCAGGCCCTGGGTGTCCTGCAGCTCGGTGTGCTCGCGCACCGGCACGCGTTCGAGCGCGACGAGGCCCACCCGCTTGCGCGCGAGCGGCTCGCGCCCGTCCAGTTGCGCCAGCACCTTGTCGGCGCCGGGGAAGCCGCCGGCGCGCGCACCTCCGGTGCGGCGGACCTTCTGCATCGCCCAGTTCAGCGCCGCTTCGACCGGGGTGGTGGTGGTGTCGATGTCGTTGCCGTACAGGCACAGCCCCGCTTCCAGGCGCAGCGAATTGCGCGCGCCCAGGCCGATCGGCTTGACCTCGGGCTGCGCGAGGAGGGCGCGCGCCAGGGCCTCCGCCTGGACAGCCGGCACGGAGATCTCGAAGCCGTCCTCGCCGGTGTAGCCGCTGCGGGTGATGAAGAGGTCGGCGCCTTGCCACTGGAAGCCCGCGCCGGTCATGAACACCAGCTTGTCGACGCCGGGAACCACGCGCTGCAAGGCATCGACCGCCTTCGGGCCCTGCAGGGCGAGCAGGCCACGATCGTCGAACATGGCAGTGACTTCGCAGCGACGGCCGATGCGGTCCTGCATGTGCCGCAAATCGTTGTCCTTGCAGGCGCCATTGACGATGACGAAGAGGTGGTCGCCCCGGTTGACGAACATCAGGTCGTCGATGATCGTGCCCCCGTCGGTGAGCAGCAGGCCGTAGCGCTGCTTGCCGGGCGCGAGGTCGATCACGTCGACCGGCATGAGCGACTCGAAGGCCGCGGCTGCGTCCCGGCCCGCCAGGCGCAGCTGGCCCATGTGCGACACGTCGAACAGGCCGGCTGCCGCGCGCGTGTGGTGGTGCTCGGCCATGAGGCCGCTGGGGTATTGGACCGGCATGCTGTAGCCGGCGAAGGGGACCATGCGCGCGCCCAGTTCCAGGTGCAGGGCGTGCAGGGGTGTCTTCTGTAGCTCTTCCGAAGGGGCGGACACACGGGCTCCACAAGTGGAAAGTCCATCGTACACACGATGGGCGAAGCCGTGCTGTCCGCTTTACCTGAGAGATTCACCCCGGAGGTTCACTCCATCGGGCTTGCTCCTTCGGTGGATCGCTGCTCAACGGCCGCGACCTCTCTCCAGCAAGGACGCCCCGCAACGGGGCGTTTGTCAGTCCCTGGTGCCTGAGCGTTGTTGCGCCTTCGGCGGCTTCAGCGCGTGAAGCTCTCTCCTGACGGAGGCGATTGTAGCGTCGCGTTCGTCATCCCCGCGAAGGCGGGGATCCAGGGCGCCCTGGATTCCCGCCTCCGCGGGAATGACGTCATTTGGCGTAAACCAGATCCCGCAAGCCCAACGACAGCCCCGGCACATACGTGATCACCATCAGGCACGCCAGCACCACCAGCACGAAGGGCACCAGCTGCCCGATGATGCGGTCCAGCGATATTCGCGCCACCGTGCAGGCCGCGAACAGGTTCACCCCAAAGGGGGGCGTGATCATGCCGAGGGCCAGGTTGACCACCATGACCAGGCCGAAGTGCACCGGGTCGATGCCGAAGTGCACCGCCACCGGCGCCAGGATCGGCGCCAGCACGATGATGGCCGCGCTGGTCTCGATGAACATCCCGATGACGAACAGCGCCGCGTTCACGCCCAGCAGGAACATCGCCGGGCTGCGCAGCACCTGTTGCAGCCACTGGCCGATGGCTTCCGGCACGCCCGCGCGCGTGATGAGGAAGGCGAAGAGACCCGCGTTGGCGATGATGAACATGATCACCGCGGACGAGATGACCGACCTGCGCAGGATGGCGTACAGGTCGCGCACGTGGATCTCGCGGTAGATGAAGACGCCCACGACCAGCGCGTAGAACACCGCCACCGCCGACGCCTCCGTCGGCGTGAAGATGCCGCCGTAGATGCCGCCGAGGATGATCACCGGCATCAGCAGCGCCCAGCCCGCCTGCATGAAGGCCGCGCCGAAGGGCAGGCGGCCGTCCCCATCGTTCTTGCCCCAGCCCTTGAACTTGCACCACACCCAGCAGAACAGCATCAGGGCCGCGCCGATCAGCAGGCCCGGCCCGAAGCCGGCGATGAACAGTTCGCCGATGGACACCTCGGCACTCACGCCGTACAGGATCATGGGGATCGAGGGCGGGATGATCACCCCCAGCTCCGCGCTGGTGGCCTGCAGCGCCGCCGCGTAACTCGTCGGATAGCCGTGCTTGATCAGCGCCGGGATCAGGATCGCGCCGATGGCGAAGGTGGTCGCCACCGAAGACCCCGAGACTGCCGCGAAGATCATGCAGGTCAGCACGCAGGTCATGGGCAGCCCGCCCTGCACGCCGCCGACGATGCTCTTGGCGAATTCGACCAGGCGACGCGAGATGCCGCCGGTCTCCATCAGGTTACCCGCCAGGATGAAGAAGGGGATGGCCGCGAGCGGAAACTTGTTGATCGCGTTGAACATCTCCTTGGTGGAGATGAGCATGTGGGCGTTGCTGGCCTGGATGCCGACGATGGCCGCCAGCCCGATCGAGACGGCGACGGAGACGCTGAGCGCGAAGCACAGCACCATCACGGTGAGCATCGCGGTGGTCACTGCGCGGTCTCCAGTTCGTGGCGCTGCGGGTCCAGCAGGTTGGCGACGATGCCGAAGATGCAGAAGAGCGCGCCCACGGGCAGGGCCAGGTAGCCCCAGAACATGGAGATCGATTCGAGCCCCGCCATCGACTGCACCTTGCCGCGCACCGCATAGTCCCAACCCCACCAGAGGATGACGAGGATGAGGGCCATGGAAGCGAGCGCGACCACCCAGTCCAGCGCGCGTCGCCCCCGCGGCGGAACGGTGCGGTAGAGGACGTCCACGCTCACCATCGCGCCGGCGCGGAAGGCCGCCGGGATGCCCAGGAACACCATCCAGATCAGCGACAGGCGGATCAGGATTTCGCTCCACTCCGCCGGCTGCTCGAAGACGAAGCGCGTGAGGATCTGGAACATGCCCAGGGTGCTGGCCACCACCAGCATCGCGCAGGCGCCGGCCATGGCCACCCCGCTGGTGAGGCGCTCGATGCGCAGGAAGGTTTCTTTCACGCGTTCCTCTTTGTGATGCGAAAAGGCCCGCGTGCGCGGGCCCCCTGGATCCCCGCCTGCGCGGGGATGACGTGCAGTGCCGCGCCGCGCGCGGCGACGCACGTCACTTGTAGTTGCGGATCTTCTCGATGTTGGCCTTGCCGAACTGCTTCTCGAATTCGGCGTTGACCGGTGCGAGCGCCTGCACGAACTTGGCCTTGTCGACGTTGTCCACCACGGTCATGCCCTTGGCGCGCAGGTCGGCCACGCCCTTGGCGTCGTCCTCGTCGACGCGTGCCCGGTTGGCCTTGGTCGCTTCCTTCGCGGCTTCGAGGAATGCCGTCTTGTCGGCGGCGGACAGCTTGTCGAAGGCGGCCTTGTTCATCAGCAGCACGCAGGGCGAGTAGACGTGGCCCGTCAGGGACAGGTGCTTCTGCACCTGGTCGAACTTGGCGGCGATGATCACCGACAGCGGGTTCTCCTGGCCATCGACCGTGCCTTGCTGCAGGGCGGTGAACACTTCCGGGAACGCCATCGGCGTCGTGATGATGCCGAAGCCCTTGTACGCGGCGATGTGCACGGGGTTTTCCATCGTGCGCATCTTCAGGCCCTTCAGGTCGTCCGGCGAGTTGACCGAGCGCTTGCTGTTGGTCATGTGGCGGAAGCCGTTCTCGGCCCAGGCCAGCGCCTTCATGCCCTTGGAGTCGAACTTGGTCAGCATCTCCTGGCCGATAGGGCCGTCCAGCACCGCGCGCGCGTGCGCCTTGTCGCGGAACAGGAAGGGCACGTCCAGGATCTTCGTGTCGGGCACGAAGTTCGGCACCGGGCCGCTGGAGGTGAAGGTGAGTTCCTGGGTGCCCAGCTGCACGGCTTCGATGGACTCGCGCTCGCCGCCGAGGGACCCGTTGTAGAAGGTCTGGACCTTGTAGCGGCCGTTGGTGCGCTTCTCGACTTCGCGGGCGAAGGTGTCGATCGCCACGCCCTGGTGCGAGTTCTGGGCGGTGGAAATGCTGATCTTCATCGTGGTCTGGGCGGCGGCCAGCGAGCTGGCGAGCAGGCCGGCGGCCATCACGGCGAAGAGCTTGGTGAACTTCATGGGGTCTCCTGGAGGGATGCGGCGAAGGAAAAGGTGCCAGCCGCGGATCATGCAACTGGCCTGACCAATTTCGATTCAGGAGTTTCACCAGTGGACCCGCCGGTGTTCGCTCTTGCCGTCCCCCTCCAAATGCGCCTCACCCCAGCCAGTCCACGGACAGGCGGTCATCCGCTGCCGCCGACAGGATGAGGCGATGTAACAAGTCGCAACTAGACTTTTGAACAGCAATTTCAGGAGGAGCGCCGTGTCCGATCACATCGCCGAGGAACTGATCCGGGTCATCCGCAAGTATGGAGACGCCGGGAACAAGGGTGCCATCACGCTCGACACGCCCCTGGAGGAAACGGGGGTCGACTCCCTGGGCATGGCCGAGGCCATGTTCGAGCTGGAGGACATCTTCAAGATCACCATGCCGGATCCCGCGGCCGGGGAACACCGCCAGACGCGGCGCGTGGGCGACCTGCACGCCGTGATCGCCGGCCTCGTGGCCACCCGCTGATCCCTTCATGGTCGCCCCGCCTGCGCGAATGGTGATGGACATCGGCACGGGGCAGCCAACGACGCCCGTGCCCGCACTGCGCGATCGCTTCGCGCTCGGGGTCGAGTGGCCGATCGTGATCTACATGGCGGTCCTGCACGTTGCGGCGCTCGGACTTTGCCTGGCATTTCCTTCGGTGCTGGCGCTCGTCGCGGCGGCGGTGCTGTACGTCATCACCGGCCTGGGCATCACCGTCGGCTACCACCGGCTGCTGACGCACCAGTCCTTCGACTGCGCGCGCTGGTTGGAGCGGACCATCGCCCTGTGCGGGCTGCTGGCCGGCGAGGGGCCGCCCCTGTACTGGGTGGTCCAGCACCGCAAGCACCACCGCTTCAGCGACCAGGCCGACGACCCGCACAGCCCGCTGCACTCCTTCGCCTGGGCGCACATGCTCTGGATGTTCCCGCGCGTGCGCCGCGGCGCGCTCGGCGCCGACTACGCCCGGTGGGCGCCGCGCCTGGCGCAGCAGGCCTTCTACCGCTGGCTGGAGTCCGCCTACCTGTGGATCCACCTGGCCTTCGCGCTGCTCGTGTTCGGCGCTGGCTACCTGGCGGGCTCCTGGATGATGGCCTGGTCCTTTCTCGGCTATGCCTTCTTCCTGCGCATGGTGCTGGTGCTGCATGCGACCTGGCTGGTGAACTCGCTGGCGCATCGGCGCGGCGGCCGTGCGTACGACACGCCGGACCAGAGCCGCAACAACCTGCTGGTCGCCTTGCTCGCGCTCGGGGAAGGGTGGCACAACAACCACCACCACATGCAGGCGTCGGCCAACCACGGCCACCGCTGGTGGCAGTTCGATCCGAGCTTCCTGGCGATCGTCCTGGCTGCGGCGGCGAGCCAGCCGCTGGCGTGGGCGGGACGCGCCCACCTGCGGCCGGTGTCCGGCGTGAAGGTCTTCCACGCCGGCCGGCAGGAAGTTCGCAAATGGTTCGCGTGAGGTCCGCATGAAAAGAATCGTCATCACTGGCCTGGGGGTCGTCTCCGCCATCGGCAGCGATCTCGGGGCGTTCCGCGACAGCCTGTTCGCCGGCCGCAGCGGCATCGCGCCCATCGCCCTGTTCGACGCGAGCGAGCATGCCGTGAAGGTGTACGGCGAGCTGAAGAACTACGTGGCCGAAGAGCATTTCGACTCCAGCAGGCTGGCCTTGCTGGATCGCTTCACCCAGCTCGGGCTGGTCGCCGCGCGCGAGGCCGTGCGGCATTCCGGCATCGATTTCTCCGACCCCGCGCTGGCCCGGCGCAGCGGTGTCTTTCACGGCACCGGCATCGGCGGCCAGGCCACGCAGGACCAGGCGTACCTGCGGCTGTATGGCGAACGCAAGCCGCGGCTGAACCCCACCACGGTGCCACGCCTGATTCCGAGCGCGGCCGCCAGTCAATTGAGCATCGAGTTCGGCATCCATGGACCGGCCATGACGCTGGCGGGCGCGTGCGCCGCGTCCGGCCATGCGCTCGCCAACGCGGTGCTGATGCTGCGAGCGGGCATGCTCGACGCGGCGCTGGTCGGCGGCTCCGAGGCGATGGGCGCGCCCGGCAGCATGCGCGCCTGGGAAGCCTTGCGGGTCCTGGCGCACGACACCTGCCGTCCGTTCTCGAAGGACCGCACCGGCACCGTGCTGGCCGAGGGCGGCGCCATGGCGATCGTCGAGACGCTGGAGCACGCGCAGGCGCGAGGTGCCACCATCCATGCGGAGATCCTGGGCTTCGGCATGAGTTCCGACGCCTTCCACCCCATCCAGCCGGACGAGACCGGGATCGCCCGCGCCATCCAGTCCGCGCTGGCCGATGCCGGCCTCGCGCCGGAGCAGGTCGACTACATCAATGCGCACGGCACCGCGACGCCGCAGAACGATCCCGCCGAGAGCAAGGCGATCCGCCTCGCGCTGGGGCGGCATGCCGACCGGGTGGCGGTCTCGTCGACCAAGTCGATGCATGGTCACACGCTCGGTGCGGCGTCGGCCACCGAACTGGCCGCGTGCGTGCTGGCGTTGCAGGCGCAGTGCGCGCCGCCGACGATGAACTATGGCCGCTCCGATCCGGACTGCGACCTCGATTACGTGCCCAACGAAGCGCGCAGCATGCCGATGCATGTGGCGCTGAACCACTCGTTCGCTTTCGGCGGGCTCAACGTGGTGACCGCGCTGCGGCGCTGGTAGGGTCTTCCTCCACCGCCGCGCCGCCCCAGGCGCCGCGCGGTGTGCGCCCGCCGTGACGGGGACCCGCGCGC
>DATAGN010000232.1:0-5995 GCA_036263715.1 Ramlibacter sp. | reverse complement strand
TGTTCGTGCCGTAGGTGATGTCCGAGTTGTACGCGCCCTGCTTTTCCTCGCGCGCCATCTGCGGCAGGTTCACGCCCACCGAGAGGCCGAGGAAGTTGTACAGCTTGCCCATCCAGCGGGCGTCGCGATTGGCCAGGTAGTCGTTGACGGTGACGACATGCACGCCCTTGCCCGACAGCGCATTCAGGTACACGGGCAGCGTGGCGGTGAGGGTCTTGCCCTCGCCCGTGCGCATCTCGGCGATCTTGCCCTGGTGCAGGGCGATGCCCCCCATCAGCTGCACGTCGAAGTGCCGCATCTTCATCACGCGCTTGGAACCCTCGCGCACGACGGCGAAGGCTTCGGGCAGCAGGTCGTCGAGCTCCTCGCCCTTGGCCACGCGTTCGCGGAACTCCTGCGTCTTGGCGCGCAGTTGCTCGTCGGACAGCTTTTCCAGCGCGGACTCGAGGCCGTTGATCTGTTCCACGGTCCGCCGGTACTGCTTGAGCAGCCGGTCGTTGCGGGAACCGAAGATTTTGGTCAGGAAGTTGTTGGTGGCCATGGGCGCGGCTGTCGCACGGTGCGCCCTGGAGGGCGCGCCGGACAGCGGAGTCCTTTTGTTGTTCAGCAGGATCAGGTGGAGCCGCCGGCACCCTTTCGCAAGGGGCAGGGTCCGGGGCCGAAGCTGCCCATTTTAACTGTGCAGGGGGTTGCGGGTGGGGACGTGCCAAGGCCCCGCAAGCGGGGCCTTGGAACCGGGCGCGGCCGGGGTCAGCGGCGTGCGACCACCTGGCGCGGGCCGTCCAGGAATTTCTGGGGATCCTGCTGGATGCCCTGCACCAGCACCTCGAAGTGCAGGTGCGGCCCGGTGGAACGGCCGGTGGAGCCGACCAGCGCCAGTTGCTGCCCGCGCTTGACCAGGTCGCCCTTCTTCACGAGCAGGCGCGAGGCATGGCCGTAGCGGGTGACGAGGCCATTGCCGTGGTCCACTTCGACCATCTGGCCGTATTCGGGATGCGTCTCGGCCGCCACCACCACGCCGCCGGCGGCGGACTGGATGGGCGTGCCGGTATTGGCCTGGTAGTCCAGGCCGGTGTGCAGCGCCTGGCGCCCGGTGAACGGGTCGATGCGCCAGCCGAAGTGCGAGCCCACCCCCGCGTTGGCCACCGGCGGCTGCGTGGGCACCATCATCTTGCGCAAGTGCTGGTCGATCAGCCGCGACTCCATCACCGTGAGGAGGTCGGTGCGCTCGCCTGTGAGCTTCTCGAGTTCGTTCAGGGTGGACTGCAGTTCCTCCATCGACAGCTCGCGGCCGCCGACCAGCGCGCCGCCGCGGGCGGGGCTGGCCTTCAGCTCGCCGGGACTCACGCCGGCCAGGCCGGAGACGCGCTCGCCCAGGGCTTCGAGCTGCAGCATGCGCGCCTGCATCTCGCCGAGCTTGCGCGCCATCGCGTCGAGGTTCTCGCGCATGAAGCGGTCGCGCTGCTGGAACTCGTCCTGCACCACGAAGCGCACCAGCGTGCCGACCACGGGCCAGCGCTCGCGCGCGCCCTTGAGGAACACCCAGTGGTAGAGGCCGGCGGCCATGAGCATCATGACCAGCGACATCCCGCTGATCGCGAGCACGAGCCGCGTGCCGGTGAGGTGCAGTGTGCGGCTTTTCGAAAGCCGTGCATCCATGATAATGAGCCGCATCTGACGTCCCCCTCTTCTTTCGTTCCCGTCCCCATGCTCCGCCGAAACCAGCCGGTGCCTGTCCAACAGGCCGCCGAGGAAGCGCCAACGCTCGCCCGGCTGGCGCAGCTGGCGCGCGACTCCGGTGAACGCCTGAAGGCCCTCGAGCCCTTCATCCCTGCGCCGCTGCATCGGTCCATCCGGCCGGGCCCCATCGACGGCACCACCTGGTGCCTGCTCGTCGACAGCAGCGCCGTCGCGGCCAAGCTGCGGCAGCTGTTGCCGGTCCTCCAGCAGAAGCTCAACAGTCTCGGGTGGGAGGTTACCGCGATCCGCCTGAAGGTTGGAAGCCAGCAGAGGTAACGGCGCGGCCGTCTGTCTCCAACCGCCCTCCGGCCGTCCGGTTAGCGCGCAGCAGTGTACCGCCGCCGAGGCCGCGCGGGGCCTAGCGGTAGATGCCGCAGGCGACGACGAGGTCGCCCGCGCGCTGCACGAAGCTGGACTTCGTGAGGATCTCGTTGGTGACGGGATGGGCCCACTTGTAGTCGACCCAGCCGCCTTCGGCATGGCGGCGCGCCGTCTCCGTCATCTCGCGCACGAAGGCCTTGCCGTCCACGTCGCGGCTTTGCGGGCCCTGTCCCAGCGTGCGCGGGTTGTTGCCGTGCGCCAGGAAGACGTTGTCGTGCGCGCCGATCACCATCAGGTACAGGTCGCGGTCCACGAAGCGGCCCTGCGCCAGCTTGTTGACCTCGGCGATCAGCGCGGCGGCACCCTGCGAGCGGCAGAAGGCGACGCCCGCGTGCACCATCTGCACCGCCTCGTCCGCGCTGCCGTGCTCGCGGGCGCCGAGGTCGAAGAAGGCGACTCCCTTCATCAGCATCACGGCGCGCTGGTGCAGCGCCGCGGCAGTGCGCGCGGCATCCTGCACGAGCGCGGCGTTGGCCTGCGTGGTGCGGTCGATCTGCGCGATCGCGCCGTTGACCGATTCGATGCCGTCGCTCTGCTCGCGGCTGGCGGCATCGATCTGCGCGATCAGCGCGGCGACCTCGCGAATCGCGGCGACGATCTCGCCCATGGCGCGCCCCGCCTCGTCGACGCGGCCGGCGCCGCGCTCCACCTTCTCCACCGAGGTGCCGATCAGCGTGCGGATCTCGCGCGCGGCGGCGGCGCAGCGGTGCGAGAGGGTGCGCACCTCGCCGGCCACGACCGCGAAGCCGCGGCCCTGCTCGCCGGCGCGCGCCGCTTCGACCGCGGCATTGAGCGCAAGGATGTTCGTCTGGAAGGCGATGCCGTCGATGACCCCGATGATCTCGCGGATGCTGTGCGAGCCGTCGCGGATCTCGCCCATGGTGTCGACCACCTCGTGCATCAGCTCGCCGCCATGGTCGGCACGCGCGGCGGCCGAGTGCACGAGTTCGTTGGCGCGCTGGGCGTTGTCGGCGTTCTGGCGCACGGCAGCCGTCAGCTGCTCCATGCTGGCCGCCGTCTGCTGCAGCGAGTCTGCCTGCGTGTGGGTGCGCTGCGCCAGGGCCTCGTTGTCACGCGTGATCTGCGAGGAGTTCGTCGCCACGTGCGTGGTGCCGGTGCGCACGTCGCTCACCACCGCGACCAGCCGGGCGCGCACCTGTTCCAGCGCCTCGAGCAGGGTTCCCAGCTCGCCGCCGCCGGTGCTGGCGATCTCCTGCGCCAGTTGGCCTTCACTCATGCGGACCGCGGCGCGCGAGGCGCGCTGCGCCGGGGCGACCAGCCGCCGCATCAGCCACGCACCGGTGGCGACCACCACGAAGAGCGCGGCGCCACCGGCGATCGCGGCGATCCCGGCCGCCGCATCGCTGCGGCCGAACACGGCGAGCGCGGTCACCAGGAGCACCAGCAGGAAGTTCATGGCCAGCGCCAGCAGCAGGCGCTGCGCGAAGGCGGCGCCGCGCAGCGGCCGCCGCGGCCGGTCGGCGGTCGCGATGGGGGCCGGTTCCAGCGGTGCCGGAAGGGTGTTCACGCTCATGGCGTCTCCTCAACTGCTCGTGCGGGCTGGGGCCCGTCTGTGCCGAACATTGTGGTGCGCCGCGGCCGGCTTGGCCAGATGGGGAAGTCACGGGGGACGCTGCATGCGTGCACAAACGCACGGCTTGTGTCGCCATTGGCACGCGCCCGACGCAATCGTCGATGCCCGTGAAGGCCAGACCCTGGTGCCACGCTGGCGTCGACCTCACACCGCTCCCGTGGCCTGCCTCGCGCAGCTCATTTCCTGGTGCAGCGCGTTCCACATCCGGCTCGCCGGCGCCGGGACGGGCGCTGGCGGCATGCCAAGCTAGGGCGTCGCTCGGAACACGAGCGCACTCACCTGCCCTTGCCACTCGGCGATGTTCACGATCCTTCCCTCGTTGCCGACGCTGGTGCCGTACGCCCAAAGAATCACCGCGCATTCCCCCGGCCCGCAGTCACGATCGATGGTGAAGGAACCGTCGTGATGCTGGAGGGCGTATGGATTGTTCGGCTTGTTCTGGCTGGGCGGAAATACGAAGAGGTCGACTCCGTTGTGCTGGGACACCGGCACCCCGTACAGACCCAGGCTGTTATCGGTTCGATAGAAGTAGAGGGCAGACCCGTGGAAGCTAGGTCCGGACCAAGTCATCGGACTGGTGAAGTCCTGCGGCCGCATGATCTGGACGGTGGAGGCAAAGGAAACGGTATCGCCTGCCTTCAGCGCCTTGAACGGCAGGTAGTAGGCCGCGCAATAGCTTGACGGGTTCGGCTGCGTAGTGGAGCCGATCTGGTAGGCCAGGCAGTGCGCGCGATGGGTTCGATACCTCGCAACGAGCGACTGCGGTGCGATGTCGCCCCCGCATCCGAACTTGTTGTCGCACCCGGCAGCGGCGGGCCAGGTCGAAGAGGGAACGGTCTGGGCGAAAGCGCAGCTGCCGATCAGAAAAGCGATGCCAGTCAGGAATTTCATGCGGGACCTCCTGACGAGAAGTCTGCCCGCGGCGCCGCTGGATCTCAGTGATGAAGATCCAACGTTTTCGGCGAATGGTGCCGGTTGTCCGAATCGAACGGACGACCTTCCGCTTACAAGGCGGGTGCTCTACCGACTGAGCTAAACCGGCGCAAGGCAGATTCTAGGAGCGCGCTACTTGATGCGCTTCAACGCGGGCCGCGGGCCGCTCGGCGGCTTGGGGGGGTCCTGTTCCGGCGGCTTGGCGCCTTCCTTGGGCGTCACGAGCTGCACCACCTGGCTTTCTTCCGCCGGTGCAGCCGGCACGCTGGACAGCGGCGAGGGCTTGGCCGGGGCGGCCGGTGGCGCTGCTTCCTCGGCGGGCGCGCCGGCCACCGGCACCGGGAAGGCCATGCCCTGCCCGTTCTCGCGTGCGTAGATCGCGATGACCCGGTTCACGGGGACCATGATCTCGCGCGCGGTCCCGGCAAAGCGCGCCTTGAACTCGATGAAGTCGTTCCCGAGCTTGAGCGAGCTGGTGGCGTCGTAGCTGATGTTCAGCACGATCTCGCCGTTCTTCACGTATTCGCGCGGCACCTGCACGCTGTCGTCGACCAGCACCGCCACGTACGGCGTGAAGCCGTTGTCCGTGCACCATTCGTACAGCGCGCGGATCAGGTAAGGGCGGGTGGACGTCGATTCGAGTGCGTTCATGCGCGGGTACTGCGAGGTGCGGTCAGTTGCCGCCGGGCCGCCCCAAGGCAACTGAAGCCCCCTCGGGGGGCAGTGCAGCACACGAAGTGGCAAGCGTGGGGGCCATGATTACTTGCGCATCACCTTTTCGGACGGGGTCAGCGCCTCGATGTAGGCCGGGCGCGAGAAGATGCGCTCAGCATACTTGAGCAGCGGGGCCGCGTTCTTCGACAGCTCGATGCCGTAGTAGTCCAGGCGCCACAGCAGCGGCGCGATGGCGACATCGAGCATCGAGAAGTTCTCGCCCAGCATGTACTTGTTCTTCAGGAACACCGGCGCGAGCTGCGTGAGGCGGTCGCGGATGTGCGAGCGCGCCTTCTCCAGCGCCTTCTCGTTGCCCTTGGACGCGCGCGACTCCAGGGTGGAGACGTGCACGAACAGTTCCTTCTCGAAATTCAGCAGGAACAGGCGCACGCGGGCGCGGTCGACCGGGTCGCCGGGCATCAGCTGCGGATGCGGGAAGCGCTCGTCGATGTACTCGTTGATGATGTTCGACTCGTACAGGATCAGGTCCCGCTCCACCAGGATCGGCACCTGGCCGTACGGGTTCATCACGTTGATGTCTTCCGGCTTGTTGTACAGGTCGACGTCACGGATCTCGAAATCCATGCCCTTTTCGAACAGCACGAAGCGGCAGCGATGGGAGAAGGGGCAGGT
>DATAGN010000231.1:0-2184 GCA_036263715.1 Ramlibacter sp. | reverse complement strand
GGAAGAACGGCGAGGGGGAAGAAGAATGCAATTCATTATCACGGATGCCTGGCTGGCGAAGAGCCGGACCGTCCACCTGAGCGGAACCAAGCTCGTGCTGGCCGCCGTCACGGCTTCGCTGGTGCTGATGCTGATGGCCGCCGGCATGTACCACTGGGTGTTCCTCAAGGGCGCCCGCGACCGCTGGCCGGTGGTCGGCACGCTGGTGCGGCTGGTGGTGCAGGACGAATTCGAGCAGCGTGACCGCTTCATGCGCGAGAACCTCGATGCCATGGCGCGGCGCCTGGGCGAGATGCAGGCCAAGATGCTGCAGCTGGAAGCGCTGGGCGAGCGCGTCTCCGGCCTGGCCGGCGTGAGCCCGCACGAACTGAAGATCAACCCCGCGCGGGGTGGCGCCCTAGTCCAGGGCAAGCCCCTGTCGCTGGAAGAACTGCAGGCGACGCTGAACGACCTGGAGCAGCTCACCGGCGAACGCACCGACCTGCTGACGGTGATGGAGTCCCGCCTGTTCGACCAGAAGGTCAAGAAGCTGATGGTGCCGACGCAGCATCCGCTGAACACCGGCCAGGCCGGATCCTCGTTCGGCTGGCGCATCGACCCGTTCACCGGCCGCTCTGCGCTGCACACCGGCCTCGACTTCCAGGCCGACGTCGGCACGCCGATCTATGCCGCCGCCGGCGGCGTGGTGGTGGCGTCCGAGATGCATCCGGCGTACGGCCACATGGTCGAAGTCGATCACGGCAACGACCTGATCACCCGCTACGCCCATGCTTCGAAGCTGCTGGTGAAGAAGGGCGACCTGGTCAAGCGCGGCCAGCAGCTCGCCCTGGTGGGCACCAGCGGCCGCTCGACGGGCCCGCACCTGCACTTCGAGGTGCTGGTCCAGGGCGTGCCGCAGGATCCGCAGAAATTCCTGGCCGCCGGCCGCCACCTGCCGCCCGCGCAAGCGGCTGCCCGCCCTGCGCAGACCGCGGCCAGGCAGCAGCCGGCGGTGCAGCAGGTCGCCGCCGTCACGCTTCGCGCGGGCCGCTGACCCGCCTTCGGCCCGGCACCGCCGGGCCAAACCCTCCCTCGCTCCCGCACGGGTAAAATCGGCAGCTTTGTCGCCCTGGCTGCGCCTTGCGAAAGGCGCAGGGCGGCTCCATCTGATCCTGCTGAACAACAAAAGGACTGCGCCGTCCGGCTCGCCTGCGTGCGGGCCGCGACGACACCTGCGCCCATGGGCTCGAACTTCCTGACCAAAATCTTCGGCTCCCGCAACGACCGCCTGCTCAAGCAGTACCGGCGCAGCGTGGAGCAAATCAATGCGCTGGAGCCGTCGCTGGAGCAGCTTTCGGACGACCAGTTGCGGGGCAAGACGCAGGAGTTCCGCGAGCGCCTGGCCAAGGGCGAGGAGCTCGACGACCTGCTGCCGGAAGCCTTCGCCGTCGTGCGCGAAGCCTCCAAGCGGGTGATGAAGATGCGCCACTTCGACGTGCAGCTGATGGGCGGCATCGCGCTGCACCAGGGCAAGATCGCCGAGATGCGCACCGGCGAGGGCAAGACCCTCACCGCCACGCTCCCCGTCTACCTGAACGCGCTGGCCGGCAAGGGCGTGCACGTGGTGACGGTGAACGACTACCTGGCGAATCGCGACGCCCAGTGGATGGGCAAGCTGTACAACTTCCTGGGCCTCACCGTCGGCGTCAACCTGCCGCAGATGCCCAAGGAAGCGAAGCAGCAGGCCTACAACTGCGACATCACCTACGGCACGAACAACGAGTTCGGCTTCGACTACCTGCGCGACAACATGGTGTACGAGGTGCGGGACCGCGTCCAGCGCGGGCTGCAGTACGCCATCGTCGACGAGGTGGACTCGATCCTGATCGACGAGGCGCGCACGCCCCTGATCATCAGCGGGCAGGCCGAGGACCACACCGACCTGTACATCGCGATGAACAAGGTCGTGCCGCTGCTGACGAAGCAGGAGGGCGAGGCCGATCCACGCACCGGCGAGGGCATCACCAAGCCCGGCGACTTCACCATCGACGAGAAGACGCACCAGGCCTTCCTGACCGAGCAGGGCCACGAGAACGCCGAGCGCATCCTGTTCAACATGGGCCTCATCCCGGAAGGGGCCACGCTGTACGACCCGGCGAACATCTCGCTGATGCACCACCTGAACGCGGCGCTGCGGGCCAACCA